>SEEY01000183.1 GCA_004211235.1 Rubrivivax sp. | reverse complement strand
GGCATGAACGACGCGCTTCAGGTCCTCCAGGTTCTCGGGGCGGCTCGGGTCGGGATGGTGGTTGGGGAAGTCGCCGTCCACCTTGCTGAAGATGTCGATGACCTCGCAGCCGAGAGCGCGCAGGATGGCCGGGGCCGAGGCGCCGGGGATGCCGTTGCCGCTGTCGACGACGATCTTCATCGGTCGGGCCAGCTTGCAATCGCTGACGACGCGGTGGGTGTACTCCGGCACGATGTCCATCTTGCCGCCACGGCCGCGGCCCTTGGCGTAGTCCTCGGCCTCGATGCGGCGCTTCAGCCCCTGGATCTGCTCACCGTAGACGGCGGCGCCCTTGAGCACCATCTTGAAGCCGTTGTAGTCCTTGGGGTTGTGGCTGCCCGTGACCATGATGCCGGAGCTGCAGCCCTGCGCCGCGCGCGTGGCGGCGACGTAATAGAGCATGGGCGTCGTCACGGCGCCGATGTCGACGACGTCCAGCCCCGTGGAGCGCAGGCCGCGCACCAGGGCGGCAACCAGGCCCGGGCCCGACAGGCGTCCGTCACGGCCGACGGCAACCGCCTTTTCGCCCAACGCCTTGGCTTCGCTGCCGAAGGCGCGGCCCAGGTGTTCGGCGAGCTCCTCGTTCAAGGTCTGGCCGACGACGCCACGGATGTCATAGGCCTTGAAGATGGAAGCGTGAACCTGCATGGAATGCCCTTGAAAAGCTGGTTTGGAAATCGCGGCGGATTGTAGGCACGCGGGATGTGCTGCCATCCGTCGCGCGGCCTGTCGATCCGTCACTCATGCAAGGGGCATGCCGCGGGCGCTTCCTACACTCGGGTCCATGAGCTTCTCCGAGGAATTCGCACAGGCGCTCCGCCACCACCGCATGCTGATGAAGCACCGGCCGGACCGCGCCCGCTACCGGCTGCTCATCTACGGACTCTGGTCGCTGGGCTTCGGCGTCGGCTTCGCCATCTTCAGCGGCGTGCAGCGCGGCAGCCTCGGCTCGCCGGACTGGTGGCGCAATCAGCTGCCTGCCAACCTGCTCGTGAGCGTCTGCGTGACGGCCTGCTTCTTCGTCGCATTCCGCGGCTTCGAAAGGATGGCGCCGCAGCGCTGGCTGGACAAGATCACCGGCTGGCACGACTGGCGCTCGGCGCTGTTCTTCTCCGGCATGTCGATCGCCTGCGCGGCCATCGGCATCCTCGTCGGCCTGTCGTTCGTCGACTGGCTCTGGCAGGCGCAGAGCCTGCGCTGGGCCCTCGGCAACCGCGGTTTCTGGCTGCAGTTCCTCATCATTTCGGTGCTGATCTCGCTGGGCCTGGGCCTGCGCTACCGGGCGCGCTGGAAGCAGGAGGTGATGCAGGCGCGCGTCACCGAGGCGCAGCTGCGGCTGCTGCAGGGGCAGATCGAGCCGCACTTCCTGTTCAACACGCTGGCCAATGTCCAAAGCCTGATCGACTTCGATCCCGAGCGGGCCAAGCAGATGCTGGAGCGCTTCACCGACTACCTGCGCGCCAGCCTCGGCCAGCTGCGCGGCGACTCGACCACGCTGGCCCAGGAGTTCGCGATGCTGGAGGCCTACCTCGGGTTGATGCAACTGCGCATGGGCCAGCGGCTGAGCGTGCGCCTGGACCTGCCGGACGAATTGAGCGGCTTCGAGCTGCCGCCGCTGCTGCTGCAGCCGCTGGTGGAAAACGCCATCCACCACGGGCTGGAGCCCAAGATCGAAGGCGGCGAGATCATCGTCAGCGCGCGGCGAGAGGCGGGGGGGCTGCTGCTGGACATCGAGGATGACGGCCAGGGCCTCGACGGCCCGCGGCGCCGCCCCGGCAACGGCGTCGCCCTCGACAACATCCGTGCCCGCCTGGCCGCCCGCTGGGGTCCGACCGCCACCCTTTCGCTGCAGCCGCGCGACGGCGGCGGCACGCGTTCCCGCATCTCCATCCCCACGCCCTGAACCATGCCCATGCCCACCGCATTGATTGCCGACGACGAGCCCCACCTGGCCCAGTACCTGAAGGCGCAGCTGGCCCAGGCCTGGCCCGAGCTGCAGATCGTCGCGCTCGCCGCCCACGGCCTCGAGGCGGCGGCGTCCATCGCCGAGCTGGAGCCCGACTTCGCCTTCCTCGACATCCAGATGCCGGGGCTGACCGGCCTGGAGGTGGCCCAGGGCATCGAGGGCGACACGCGCGTCGTGTTCGTCACGGCCTACGACCAGTACGCCGTCGAGGCCTTCGAGGCGCGCGCCGTCGACTACCTGCTCAAGCCCCTCAAGGCCGACCGGCTGGCCCGCTGCGTGGAGCGCCTGCGCGCGGCCGCACCGGCCCCGGGAGACGGTGCGCTGGCCGAGACGCTCAAGCGGTTGCTGCCTGGCGCCTCTGCTGCTGCTGTCGCCGGAGCCGGCGCCGCGCCGGCGCGGCTGCGCTACATCCGCGCCGCCCAGGGCGAGCTCGTGCACCAGGTGCCGGTCGACGACGTGCTCTTCTTCCATGCCGACGACAAATACACGGTCGTGCAGACGGCCGGCGCCGAGCACCTGATCCGCACGCCGATTTTCGAACTCGCCGGCCAGCTCGACCCGGACCGCTTCTGGCAGGTGCACCGTTCCACCATCATCAACCTCGACCACCTCGCCGGCACGCGGCGCGACGAGCAGAGCCGCCTGTTCGTGCGCATCCGCGGCCAGGGCAACGAGCTGCCGGTCAGCCGCGCCTACGTCCATCTGTTCAAGGCGATGTAGGCCTTGCCCGGCCGGCCTGACGGGCCGGGGCGGCATGTCCGGAAACGACCAGCTTCTGCCGGCGGCCCCGCCTAGACTGGCCGCCATGCTGTCCGAACTGCTTCCTCCCGACGCCGCCTACGCCGTACTGCAGGCGCACGATGCGCGCTTCGACGGGCGGCTCTACGTCGGCGTCACGTCCACCGGCATCTACTGCCGGCCGATCTGCCGCGTGCGCCTGCCACGGCGGGAGAACTGCGTCTTCTTCACGACGGCGCCACAGGCCGAGGCGGCAGCGTTTCGCCCTTGCATGAAGTGCCGCCCCGAGCTGGCGCCGCGGGTGTTGCCGTGGACGACGATGGACGCCTCGCGCACGCTGGCCGCCCAGGCCGCCGCCTGGCTGGACGCCTGCGACGACGTCGAGGCGAGCGTCGAGGACCTCGCGCGGCACCTGGGCATCACGAGCCGCCACCTGCGGCGCATCTTCCAGGCCGAGCACGGCGTGTCGCCACTGCAATACCTGCAGACGCGCCGGCTGCTGCTGGCCAAGGCGCTGCTGACCGACAGCACGCTGCCGGTGCAGGACGTGGCGCACGCCGCCGGCTTCGCGAGCCTGCGCCGCTTCAACGCTGCCTTCATCGAGCATTACCGGCTGCAGCCGACGGCGCTTCGGCGCGTCGGGCGGGACGGCGTCGGCGCGCCAATGTCGCGGCTGCGGTTGAGCTATCGCCAGCCGTATGACGTGGCCGGTGTGCTGACTTTTCTCGCGCCCCGGGCCATTGCCGGCATTGAAACGGTGGAAGAGGGCGCTGTCACCCGGTCGCTGGCGTTGATCCATGCCGGCCAGCGCCACGCCGGCTGGCTGCGCGTGGGCTTCGAGCGAGCGGGCGAGGTGGCGGTCGAGCTCTCGCCTGCGCTCTGGCCGGCCGTCGGCTCGCTGCTGCCGCGGCTGCGACGCTGGCTGGACCTGGACGCCGACCCCGACGCCATCGCGGCCGCACTGGGCGCGGGCAGCGTGCCCGGCCAGCGCCTGCCCGGCTGTCTGGACAGCTTCGAGCTGAGCGTTCGCGCGGTGCTGGGCCAGCAGGTGACGGTGGCCGCCGCGCGAACGCTCGCCGGACGCTTCGTGGCACGCTTCGGGGCCGAGCTGCCGGCAGCGGAGCAGGCGCCGCAAGGCTGCCAATGGCTGTTCCCGACGGCCGAGCGGATCGCCGCCGCCACGCGTGACGAGATCGCGTCGCTGGGCATCATCGGCCGCCGTGCGGACAGCCTCATCGCGCTGGCGCGGGCCTGGCCGACGCTCGCGTTTGCGCGCGGCGAGGGCAGCCCCGAGGCGGCATCCGAACAGTTGACGCAGATCCCCGGCATCGGCCCCTGGACGGTGGGCTACATGCTGATGCGCGGCTGGAGCTGGCCCGACGCCTTTCCGCCCGGCGACGTCGTGCTGCGCAAGGCGCTGAGCGCTGAAGGCATGCCGCTGTCGCCCAATGCCTACCTCGCAGCCGCGGAGCGCTACCGCCCCTTCCGCAGCTATGCCGTGCTTCATCTGTGGAGACAGGGATGAGCTCGCCCGCTCCGCGCTCGCACGCCCGCTTCCGGAGAGCACCTTCAGCGGCCCGGCCAAGCCGGTTCCGCAACGGTTGCCGGGTCAGACAGAAAGGAGTTCCGCCATGAACCACCATGTATTGCAACGCCGCATCGACACCCCCCTCGGCCCGCTGACCGCCGCTCGCAGCGTGGCCGGCCTCTCGGGCCTCTGGTTCGACGGCCAGAAGCATCACCCCGGCGTGCTCGGCGTGCCCGAGGACGACGGCAGTGACGTCGTGCTGTGCGCCACCGCCGCCGCGCTGACGGCCTATTTCAGCGGCAGGCCTTTCGAGCTGCCACCGCTGGACCCGGCCGGCACAGCGTTCCAGCGCGAGGTCTGGCGGGCGCTGCTGGCCATCGCGCCCGGGCAGCCGTCGACCTACGGCGCGCTGGCCGGCCGCCTGGGCCGCGCCAGCGCGGCGCGGGCGCTGGGCGCCGCGGTCGGGCGCAATCCGATCTCGGTGCTGGTGCCCTGCCACCGCGTCGTCGGTGCGAACGGCTCGCTGACCGGCTATGCCGGCGGGCTGGCACGCAAGCAGGCGCTGCTGAGGTTGGAGGCATCGCCGGCATGAAGGCTTTCGACATCGGCGAGCTGGTGTTGCTCGCGGCCTTGTGGGGTGCGTCCTTCCTGTTCATGCGCCTGGGCGCCCAAGAGTTCGGCCCGCTCGTGCTGGCGGCCGTGCGCGTCGGCCTGGCCAGCGTCATGCTGATGCCGCTGCTGGCCTACCGCGGCCAGCTCGCCAAGTTGCGAAGGCACTGGAAGGGCCTGCTGCTGGTTGGCGCGTTCAACAGCGCCATCCCGTTCGTGCTGTTCTCGTTCGCGGCGCTGTCGATCACGGCCGGCCTGTCCAGCATCGTCAACGCGACAACGCCGCTGTGGACGGCGGTCGTGGCCTTCGTCTGGCTGCGCCAGCACCTGACGCGCTGGCGCGCGCTCGGCCTCGTCATCGGCTTCGCCGGCGTCGCTTTCCTGGCCTGGGACAAGGCCAGCTTCAAGCCCGGCGCGGACCATGCCGGCTTCTGGGCCGTGCTGGCCTGCCTGGGCGCGACGCTCTGCTACGGCGTGGCCGCCAATGCCACCAAGCGGCTGTTGACCGGGGTGCCGCCCCTGGCGGTGGCCACCGGCAGCCAGCTTGCCGCGGCCGTGCTGCTGGCGCTGCCGGCCGCGTGGCTGTGGCCGCAAGCGGCGCCCGGACAGGTCGCGTGGGGCAGCGCCGTCGCCCTGGCGGGCCTCTGCACGGCCGTCGCCTACATCCTCTATTTCCGGCTGCTGGCTCGGGTGGGGCCGACGAATGCGGTGTCCGTCACCTTCCTGATTCCGCTGTTCGCCATGCTGTGGGGCGCGCTGTTCCTGCGCGAGGCGATCACGGCGCAGATGGTGATGGGTGGCGCCGTCGTGCTGGCGGGCATCGCGCTCGCTCTGGGCGTGGTGGGCCCGCGGCAGCGCTGACGTCTTCGCGCTCGCACCAAGGCCGGCGCGAGGCGTGGTAGCGTGCGGCCACAAAAACTGGTAGCGCTACCTTTGCGCTTGGAGACCGCATGACTTCTTCGTTCATCTCCCGCGGCGTGGGCCGCTGGGCCGCTGCCCTCGGGCTGCTCGTCGCACAGTTCGCGGCCCCGCCTGCCTGGGCACAGCCCTCCGGCGGCCCCTATGGCCCGATTCCGCAACGCTACGCCGTGCCCAAGGCGCCACACGTCTACTTCGTCGCACCCGACGGCAAGGCCGATGCAGCCGGCGCATCGCTGGCCGAACCCACCACGATCGAGGCGGCCATTGCCCGTGTCGTGACCGGCGACGCCATCGTCATGCGCGGCGGCACCTACCGCACCGGCGGCCTGCAGCTGAACCAGGGCATCACCCTCCAGCCCTACCTCGATGAGAAACCCGTGCTCAAGGGCACGCGCGTGGCCAGCGAGTGGCAGGCGCTGCCCAACAACGTCTGGCGCACGAAATGGGCGACGCTCTTCCCCGCGCAGCCGATGGGCTGGTGGCAGCCCGACCGCGAAGGCGCGCTGACGCCGCTGCACCGCTTCAACAACGACATGGTCTTCATTGACGGCGAGCCGCTGCAGTCGGCCGGCTGGGCCGGCGAGGTCGGCAGCAAGGGCTTCTACGTCGACTACGCCAAGGGCTACGTCTACATCGGCGTGAACCCGGCAGGCAGGACGGTCGAGATCACCGCGCACGACATCGCGCTGCATCGCCCGTCGCGCCCGGTGCATGGCAAGGCCTCCGACCGCAAGGGCCCGACGCTGCGCGGCATCACGTTCACGCAATACGCCTACCGCGCCATCGACATCGAAGGCAAGAAGCCGTCGACGTTGGTATCGGAGGAGCCCACTGACGATCCGGTCGGCCCGTCACCGGAAAGCGAGCACGGCAAGGAGGTCGTCGGCACGCTGCTGGAGAACGTCACCATCACGCATTGCTCGCGCGTGGCCGGCTATTTCCGCGGCGACAAGCTCGTCATCCGCAACTCGCTGGTCAGCGACACCAGCACCGAGGGCATCTACGTCATCGGCTCGTCGGACGTGCTGCTGGAACGCAACATCATCCGGCGCAACAACGTCGAGAAGCTGACCGGCTACTACCCGTCGGCGGTGAAGATCTTCAACCAGTCGCATCGCGTCGTCGTGCGCGACAACCTCATCGTCGAGCAGCCTCACTCCAACGGCGTCTGGTACGACGTGGGCAATATCGACGGGGTCTTCGTCAACAACTACGTCGAAGGCACGATGGCCGGTCTGTTCTTCGAGATCAGCAAGGGCGTGACGGTCGCCGGCAATGTGTTCGTCAACAACCAGCAGGGCATCCGCATCCTGAACAGCTCGGGCGCCAAGGTGCATCACAACACCTTCGTCAACTCGCAGGTGCTGATCGACCGCAACGAGCGCAGCGCGCAGGGCGACCACTTCGGCTGGCACCCGCAGACCGGGCCGGACGTGAACGAGCGCATCGGCCATGTGTTCGAGGGGAACCTGCTGGTCGCCGATGCAGGTGTGAAAGGGCCTCTGCTGCGTTTCGAGCAGCCGCCGGCCGTCTGCGGCAAGGTCACGGAGGCCATGACGAGTCGTGTCGATGGCAATGTCTATCTG
>SEEY01000928.1 GCA_004211235.1 Rubrivivax sp. | reverse complement strand
ACGCTGACCGCACAGGCCAACATGGCCCGCAGCGGCTTCAAGCGCCTGGCGCCCACGCTGCTGGTCCCCACCGACGCGGCCAAGCCGTTCACCACCAACATCAGCCACAACGGCGACTTCCCGGTCTACACGCCCAGCGTCAGCCCGAACGACCCGAAGAACTTCGGCTGGTACACCGGCGGCCCGACCGGCGTCACCGCCACCATCAACGGCGAAGGCCGCGACATCAAGACCCGCGGCGCGCGCTGGAACCTGGCCTGGGGCGACGAGAAGTTCACCGTCAAGGGCGGCATGTCCTACGACACCTATGCCCGCAGCATCACCGGCATGGGCGACGACGGCCGCTGGGCCAACATCGCCTGCGGCGGCAACCTGAACTACTTCATGCTGGCGCCGAACAACACCGGCCCCAACCCCTGCAACGGCGCCATCACCGCGGCCAACGCCTCGGCCACGAACCCGATGACGCAGTACCCCGGCTACGGCACCGGCTGGACCGCCGGCAAGCCCGCGCTGGCCTATCTCGGCTCGGCGGTGCCCAACATGTCGGAGTACCTGGCGCCGGGGCGCTCGGGCTTCGTCACGCTGGACTGGGCCCGCTTCGCCGAGGCCACCCGCTACAACGAGCTGTCCAGCAATCTGATCCCGGCCACCGGCAACGGTTTCAGCGGCGTGTCCGCCCAGCGCTTCGGCGAGAACATCTTCGGCAGCTACCTCGAGGTGTCAGGCGAGGCCCGCGTGTTCGACCGCCTGCTGCGCTATGACCTGGGCCTGCGCCACACGCATGCCATGCAGACCATCGGCATCTTCGCGAGCGTGGCCGACCCGCGCACCACGGCGCTGCCCGACGGCGGCACCACCAACGCCAGCCAGGGCGCGCGCTACCCGGCGCAGGTGGTGGAGACGACCGGCCGCACCGCCTACAACACCAGCCTGCCGAGCGGCACGCTGGCGTACAACATCGCGGACGACATGATCATCCGCGCAGCGGGCTCCAAGTCCATCACCCGTGCCAACCCGAGCGACCTGCGCCCGCTGACGCTGACCGTCAACGACGTCGCCTTCCAGCTCGTCTCGGCCACCAACCCCAACCTGAAGCCGTTCGAAGCCAAGAACATGGACCTCGGCTGGGAGTGGTACACCGACAAGAAGGGCAGCTACCTGGCCGCGGCGTACTTCAAGAAGGACATCAAGAACTTCCCGCGCACGGTCACGCAGCAGCTCACGCTGACGCAGCTGCGCCAGATCTACGGCGCGAACGCCATCACGTATGCAGCCGGCAGCCAGGCCGAGACCATCGTCAACGCCAGCGGCGGCCCGGACAAGCACCTGATGACGCTGAGCCAGCCCGTCAACACCAACGACGTGATGAAGCTCAAGGGCCTGGAGCTGACGTGGTCGCAGTCGCTCGACCGCCTGCTGCCGTGGAACGGCTTCGGCTTCGTCACGAACTACACGCGCACGCTGCAGGACGCGGGCACGAGCGGCCAGGTGCCCATCGGCGTGTCGCCCTACACGGCCAACCTGGTGCTGTATTTCGAGAACACCCGCGGCTC
>SEEY01000182.1 GCA_004211235.1 Rubrivivax sp. | reverse complement strand
CAGTAGTTGTGCAGGCCGCGCTCGGCGAGGTGGGGCTCGTCGATGCAGTAGTGCACCGGCAGCAGCGAGAGCGTCGTCACGCCCAGGCGCTTGAAATGAGCTATCGACGTCGTGATGTACGAGGTCCACGTCAAGGGTTTCTCCAAGCTGCTGCCCGGCGTACCGGAGGAGCTGCGCGGCAGCTACGCGGGCCTTGCGCATCCGACGTCGATAGCTCATTTCAAGCGCCTGGGCGTGACGACGCTCTCGCTGCTGCCGGTGCACTACTGCATCGACGAGCCCCACCTCGCCGAGCGCGGCCTGCACAACTACTGGGGTTACAACACGCTCGGCTTCTTCTGCCCCGACCCGCGCTGGGCGAAGGCCGAGCACCGCAACGATCCGACGGCCGTCACGGCCGAGTTCCGGCAGATGGTCAATGCCCTGCATGCGGCCGGCCTGGAAGTCGTGCTGGACGTCGTCTACAACCACACGCCCGAGGGCAACGAGTTCGGCCCGACGCTCTCCTTCCGCGGCCTGGACAACATCACCTGGTACCGCCTCGCCGCCGACGACAAGGGCCGCTACGAGAACCTCACCGGCTGCGGCAACACCGTCCGTTGCTCCCAGCCCCGCGTGGCCCAGTTCGTGCTGGATTCCCTGCGCTACTGGGTCGCCGACATGGGCGTGGACGGTTTCCGCTTCGACCTCGCCCCCGTGCTCGGCCGCACGCGCCAGGGCTATGACTCGAACGCCGCCTTTTTCACCGCGCTGCGCCAGGACCCGGTACTGGCCGGCGTGCACCTGATCGCCGAACCCTGGGACGCGGCCTACGACGGCTACCAGGTTGGCCGCTTCCCCGGCCGCTTCCTGGAGTGGAACGACAAGTTCCGCGACGCCGTGCGCGGTTACTGGCTCGGGGCCGGAGCGGGCGTCGGCCGCGGCGAGTTCGCGCGGCGCTTCATGGCGTCGAGCGATGTCTTCCACCACGGCCAGCGCCTGCCCACGGCCTCGGTCAACTTCGTCGCCGTGCATGACGGCTTCACGCTGGCCGACCTGACGAGCTATTCCACCAAGCACAACCAGGCCAACGGCGAAGACAACCGCGACGGACGCGACGGCGAGCTGGCCGCCAACTTCGGCGCCGAAGGCCCGACGGATGACGCGGCTGTCAACGCCACCCGCCAGCGCGTGCGTCATGCGCTGCTGGCCACGCTGCTGCTGGCGCAGGGCACGCCCATGCTCTGCGCCGGCGACGAGATCGCCAACAGCCAGGGCGGCAACAACAACGCCTATTGCCAGGACAACGCCACGACGTGGCTGAACTGGGAGCAGGCCGATTTCCGCATGACCGAGCTCGTCGCGCAGTTGCTGGCCCTGCGGGCGAGCGAGCCGCTGCTGCGTCATCCGCGCTGGTTTGCCAGCGGCCCGGGCGACGCCTGCATCGCCTGGTACGCGCCCAGCGGCCACGAGATGACGCCCCACGACTGGCACGACGCCGGCCAACGCGCCTTCGGCGCCCAGCTGCGCGAGGCGGGTGCCAGCGCGCCGCGGCTGATGATCGTCTTCAACCCCGACGCGGAACCGCTGCCCTTCCTGCTCTGCAACGGCCCCTGGCAGCTGGTGCTCGACAGCAGCGGCGAATCGGCCGCGCCGCTCGTCCTTGCCGGGCAGCCGCTCAATGTGCCGGCTCGCTCTCTCCTCGTCTTGAGGCATCCATGAATCTCAATCAACGCTCCTCCGGTGTGCTGCTGCACATCACCTCGCTGCCCGGCCCGCACGGCATGGGCGATTTCGGCCCCGATGCCTACCGATTCGTCGACTGGCTGCAGTCCTCCGGCCAGGGCATCTGGCAACTGCTGCCGACCACCCCCATCGGCCCCGGCGACAGCCCCTACCAGGGCGTGTCCGCGTTCGCCGGCAGCCAGTGGATGGTGGCGCTGGAGCCGCTGATCGCCAAAGGCTGGCTGAAGCAGCCGGAAGTGCCGCACTTCAACGGCGAGCGCATCGACTACGGTGTCGTCACGCCCTGGCGTGAACAGCAGTTGCGTGCTGCTGCGGCCGGCTTCTTCGCCGGTGCGGCGGATGCCGACCGCAAGGCGTTCGCCGCCTGGTGCCTGTCGGAGCAGAGCTGGCTGGACGATTACGTCCTGTTCATGGCCATCCGCTCGCCGCTGAACGGCCAGCCCTGGTGGGAATGGAGCGAAGGCCTGAAGCGCCGCGACCCGAAAGCGCTCGCCAAGGCGCGCAAGGACTACGCCGACGAAATCGCCTTCTGGCAGTTCGTGCAATGGCAGTTCGCCGTGCAGGGCGGCGCGCTGAAGGCCTATGCCAACGAGCGCGGCGTGCACCTGATGGGCGACCTGCCCATCTTCGTCGCCCATGACAGCGCCGACTGCTGGTCGCGCCCCGACCTGTATTTCCTCGACGAGGACTTTCAGACCACCGTCGTCGCCGGCTGCCCGCCCGATGACCTTGGGCCCCTCGGCCAGCGCTGGGGCAACCCGCTGTACCGCTGGGACCGCATGGCCGCCGAGAACTACGCCTGGTGGACAGCGCGCATCCAGCGCGCGCTCAGCCAGGCCGATGTCTTCCGCATCGACCACTTCCGCGGCTTTGCCGGCTATTACGAGATCCCGGCCGACAGCCCCGACGCGCGCCGCGGTGAATGGAAGGCCGGCCCCGGCATGGCGCTGTTCGACGCCATCAAGAAGGCGCTCGGCCCGCTGCCCATCGTGGCGGAAGACCTCGGCTTCATCACCGACGACGTGCACGAGCTGCGCGACGGCTGCGGCTTCCCCGGCATGAAGATCCTGCAGTTCGCCTTCGGCGGCGAGGGCGACCATGAGTTCCTGCCGCACATGTGGCCCAGGGCGGCGGTGGCCTACACCGGCACGCACGACAACGACACCGTGCGCGGCTGGTGGGACCGGGCCTTGCCCCGCGAGCGCCAGTTCGCCGGCTCCTACCTGGCCTGCGGCGACCATGATGTGCATTGGGCGACGATCCGCGCCTGCGCCAACTCGGTGGCCAACATTGCCGTCTACCCGCTGCAGGACGTGCTCGGCCTGGGCAGCGCCCACCGCATGAACGTGCCCGGCGTGCTCGGCGGCAACTGGGGCTGGCGCTTCCACTGGGACTGGATCGGCGCCGAGCCGACCCGGGTGCTGGGCCTGATCACGGCGGCAGCCGGGCGCGGGCCGTTCCAGCTGCTGAAGTTGCCGGACTGACCGAAGCCGGCTTCGCACACCATCACCGCGCGGAACTTGGGGACCAGAACATGCAACGTCGTCTCTTGTTGACCGGCCTCGTGTCGCTCGGAGCCCGGCCCGCCTTTGCCCTCTACGACCCGAAGCCCGACGGCGCACTGGCGGCGGTCCAGGGAGAGTGGCGCGGTGCGCTGACGTACCGCGACTACAGCGAGCCGAAGCGCATGGTCACCCTGCCGACGCGCCTGCTGATCGCGCTGAGCGCTCCCGACGAATTGGTCCTGCACTACGCCTTCAGCGACGGTCCGGCGAAGACCGTCTACTCCTATGAACGGATGCGCTTCGACGTGGCCGGACGCGAGGTCACCTGGGCCTCGGGGCAGGATGCCAAGGCGGCCGTCTACCGCATCACCGCGGATGACACCACGGGTGAGGTCAGATCGCTGTTGTTCGAGCGGCGCGACGGCAGCCAGGTCAATCGCTTCACGATGCGGCTTTCCGCGCTTGCTCTGACCCTTGCCAAGGACGAAATCGACGACGCGGGCGTTGCGTCATTCCGGAACAAGTTCGAGTTCTCCCGCGTGCGCAGCTAGCCCAAGCGCCCTGCGTCTTGGCGGGAGGTGCATTGCGTCTTCCAAAGCGTTGTGCCTGTCGACTTCTCCACCTGCTGAGGCAGGCGACAGCTTTGCAGCGGTTGCTGCCCCTGGGGCTTGTTGACGGGGCTGTCAGCAATGTGCCCATAGCAGTCGCTGGCCAACACCGTCGAAGCACTTCGATAACGCCCACCGCGTGCCAAGCGTCCGTTCTCGAATTTAACCAACTGGAAAGAACCGTAGTCGTTTAGGTTTGTCCGACGCCTGCCCGTCGCCGCTCGACAGGTCTGCGCATCAAGCCGGTCTGAGGGCAGGTGTTGGACAAGCCTAGACAGACGTGGCCCTCAAGCGTAGGCCGACTTGCAAATTTAGCTTCCCAAAAGTTCCCTCAAGAATCAAGCACTACCGTGGCGGTCCGCTTACAGCTTGACCCGGCAACGCAACCCCGCCGGCAATTCGCCCTTGGCGTTGTCGATCTCCGCCACGATGCCGAAGGTGCCGGCCGCAGCGTCCAGCACGCGGTCCACGGTGCGCACGCGGGCCTGGATCGGCTTGTCCGCAAACGGCGCTTCGGGCGTGACGCTCACCATCTGCCCGGGCTTCACCGATGTGAAGGCCTTGACCGGCAACAGCGCCTGCACCTTGAGCGGGTGCGTCTGCGCGATCTTGAGCACGGGCTTCTTGGTGTCGCTGCTGTCCATCAGCGCGCCGGGGTAGAGGTATTGGTCGACCACGACGCCGCTGAAGGGCGCGTGGATCTGGCGGCGGCGCAGCTGGTCCACGGCCTGGCGGTGGTCCAGGCGGGCGATCTGGTTGTTCTCGGTGGCCGCTTTCATTTCGGCCTCGGCGAGCTTGAGTTCAGCCTGCGCGTCTTCGACGGCCTGGGCGGACACGAATTCCTCCTTCAGCAAGTCCTGCAGTCGCCGCGCCTTCTCGCGCAGCGCGCCGACCTTGGCGCGCGACATCTCGGCCTGGCCTTGCGCGTCGGCGCGCGCCTTGGCGGAGTCGGCCGCGCTGGCCTCCACGCTGCTCTCGATGCTGACCAGCACCTGGCCCTGGCGGATGGCCTCGCCACGGCGCGCATGCACGCGCTCCAGGATGCCGACGACGGGGCTGCGGATCTCCACCGTCTGCGCGGGCTCGATCATGCAGTCGTAGTCCTGCGCCAGCGTTGGCAAGGCGGGCAGGCTGAGCAGGGCGAGGAGAAAGCTCGGTTTCATGTCGTGGTGCCTGCAATGCCAATGATGCGGTGCAACTCGCGGTCCTGGCGAAGGGTCTGTTTTCTCATCTGCCAGGCGCGGCGCTCGGCGGCGCCCTGGACGATGCGGACGGCCAGCGGCAGGCCCTGGCCATTGGCGAGCGCTGCGCGCAACGGCGCAGGCAGGGTCTTGAAGAGTTGATCGTCCACCGCCACCAGCGCGCGCACGCTGCCCGGCTGGCCCTGGCGGCCACTGCGGCCGAAGAGCTGGCGGTCCACGCGCGGGGACTCGTGGTACTCGGTCAGGATGACGTGCAGTCCGCCAGCAGCGAGCGCCGCCGCATCGGGCTCGATGTCGGTGCCTCGGCCGGCCATGTTGGTGGCGACCGTGATGCGACCGGAGATGCCGGCGGCGGCCACGACGGCAGCCTCCGCGGCGTCCTGGCGCGCGTTCAACACGACGACGTCGACGCCGCGCTCGGCGAACACGGACGCGACGGCCTCGCTGGCCTCGACGCTGCGCGTGCCCACCAGCACGGCCTGGCCGCGCGCGGCGGCCGCGATGGCGTCGTCGGCCACGGCATGCCACTTGGTCGCAGCGTTAGCAAAGCAGGCATCCGCCAGCTCGCGGCGCGCGATGGGCTTGTTGGTCGGCAGCCGGCGAACACGCAGCCGGTACGTCGCCCACAGCTCGCGCGCGGCCTCGGCGGCGGTGCCGGTGAGGCCGGCGAGCAGGTAGTAGCGGCGGAAGAAGCGCTGGAAGGTCATGCGCGCCAGCGTGTCGCGGCCAGTGGTGAGCTTGACGCCCTCCTTGGCCTCGATGAGCTGGTGCAGGCCCTGCTCCCAGCTGCGGTCGGCCATCACACGGCCGGTGCTCTCGTCGACGATCTGCACCTTCAGACCCTCCTCCGGCTTGTCACCGGGGGCGAGGATGTAGTGCTGGTCGCGTTCGTAGAAGTGCAGCGCCGTCAGCGCCTGGCGCAGCAGTTGCTCGCGCCAGGGCCGGGCTCGCCAGACGGGGCGGATGCCGTCGGGCAGCGGCGGGCAGGCGTCCAGCGTGGAGGGCTTCAGCTCCACCTCGCGGTTAGCCCGCTTCAGCGCGAAGTGCTCGCCCTCACGCAGGCCCTGCGCGGCGCCTATCGCCCAGGCCAACAGCGCCGGTTCGTGAATGCCCTCGGCCTCCTGCGACAGGATCATGGGCGTCCGCGCCTCGTCGATGAGCACGCTGTCGGCCTCGTCGACGATGGCGAAGTGCAGCGCGGGGATCAGCGGCTCGGGCGCCTCGCCGCGCACAAAGCCGCGCACGCCCGCCACGCGGCCGGGCAGCAGGCCGTGGCCGGCGAGGCGGTCCTTCAGGTAGTCGAACACCAGCTCCTTGCCGCTGACGTAGCAGACCGCGTGGCGGTAGGCGGCGCGGCGCTCGGGTGGCTCCATGCCGCCTTTGACGAAGCTGCCGCGCAGGCCGAAGAATTCGAACAGCGGCCGCATCTCGGCGCAGTCGCGCTCGGCCAGGTAGTCGTTGGTGCTCACGACATGCACGCGCGCTCCGCTGGCGGCCATCACCGTGGCGGCCAGCGCGGCGACCAGCGTCTTGCCCTCGCCGGTGCGCATCTCGGCCAGGCGGCCGGTGATCAGCAGCCGCGCGCCGGCGAACTGCACGGGGTGGGGCCACAGGCCCAGCTTGCGGCGGGCGGCCTCACCCACGGCGCCGAGCGCGCGGGCCAGCGCGGCGGCGTCGTTCGCATTGGCGCGCAGCGCGGTCATGGCACCGTGCAGTTGCTGCGCCAGGGCCTCGTCGCTGGTGTCCCGCAGCGGCAGCGCGGTGATGGCGGCGTTCAGCGCGGCGATGCTGCGGGCGGATTCGCTCTGCACGGGCAGCCAGCCGGCCGCATCACGCAGCCAGCGCTCCAGCTTCTGGTCGCCCTCAGCACCGCGCTCGTCGCGCAGCGTGTCGGCGCGGCGGAACTCGGGGCCGGCGAGGGCGCGAATCCAGCGGAGGTCGCCCGTCATGGTGGTCATGGCGCGACGAAGCCAGGGACACAGCCACAGAGGCACAGAGACACAGAGAGAGCGTCATCCCGCCGCCTCTGTGCCTCTGTGCCTCTGTGGCTTTGTTTGGTTTTCACTTTAGACGTTCAGCCTCGCCAGGAACGCCTGCCGCAGCCGCAACAGCCACTGCGCCGCGAGCGGCGTGGCGCCCAGGTCGAAGCGCACCCAGACCTTGTCGCCGAACACCGCGCTGGGCGAGGGCTTGTCCAGCTGCAGCTCGATGTCGAACACGCGGCGCAGGCTGTGCTTGCCACCTTCCTTGGCCGGGTCCACGCCGATCTCGCCGCCGCCTTGCGAACCCAGCGCCGCCGACACCAGCTCGAAGCCACCGCCCGGCACCTCGCGGCGCACGCGGGCGTCCAGCATGGCGTGCGGCGTCTGCATCAGCC
>SEEY01000927.1 GCA_004211235.1 Rubrivivax sp. | reverse complement strand
TGAAGAAGTCCGGCTGGTCCGCGGCGCCGATCTTGGCGGCCATGTCGCGGCTGCCGATGCGCGCCACCTGCACGGGCAGCCTGGCGCCGCCGAGCAGCTTCGTGACGCGCTCGTCCTTGAAGAACGGCTCCACATCGACGGCGATCAGCCCCTTCAGCGGCTCGGCCGTGGCGATGGCCGCCTGCTCCTGCGCGATCAGCTGGGTCTCCTTGTTGCTGCGCAGCGCAAAGAAGAGGGCGCCGCCAAAGGCTGCCAGCAGGACCAGGGTGCCGATCAGGCGTTTCGCGTTGTTCATGATGGGAGGAAGCAGTCTCCTTTTTCGACAGGTGCGGAGTGTGACCCAAGCCGGAGTCGGCCGGCGACGACAATCCGGGTATGAGTGACACCCTGACCCTCACCCGCCCTGACGACTGGCACTTGCACCTGCGCGATGACGCGGCGCTCGCCAGCGTCCTGCCCTACACGGCGCGCCAGTTCGCCCGCGCCATCGTCATGCCCAACCTGCGCCCGCCGGTCACCACCGCCGCCCAGGCCGTGGCCTACCGCGAGCGCATCCTGGCCGCGCTGCCTGAAGGGCTGGACTTCCAGCCGCTGATGACGATGTACCTGACGGACAACACGCCGCCGGACGAAATCAAACGCGCGAAGGACGCCGGCGTCGTCGCGCTCAAGCTCTATCCGGCCGGCGCCACCACCAACAGCGATGCCGGCGTGACCGACATCCGCAAGACCTACGCGACGCTGGAAGCGATGCAGCGCGAGGGCCTGCTCTTCCTCGTGCACGGCGAGGTGACGGACGCGGACATCGACGTCTTCGACCGCGAGGCCGTGTTCGTCGACCGCGTCATGACGCCGCTGCGCGCGGCCATGCCCGAGCTCAAGGTCGTCTTCGAGCACATCACGACCAAGGAGGCCGCGCAGTACGTGACCGAGGCCGACCGCTTCACGGCCGCCACCATCACGCCGCAGCACCTGCTCTACAACCGCAACGCCATCTTCACCGGCGGCCTGCGCCCGCACTACTACTGCCTGCCGGTGCTCAAGCGCGAGGAGCACCGCCAGGCGCTGCTGAAGGCGGCGGCCTCGGGCAGCAGCAGATTCTTCCTCGGCACCGACAGCGCGCCGCATGCCGCGCAGCTGAAGGAGAACTCGGTCTGCGGCGCCGGCTGCTTCACGGCCATCTCGGCGCTGGAGCTGTATGCCGAGGCCTTCGAGGGCATAGCCGCGCTCGACAAGCTCGATGCCTTCGCCGGCCACCACGGCCCCGACTTCTACGGCCTGCCGCGCAACACCGGCACCGTGACGCTCAAGCGTGAACCGTGGACGCTGCCCAGCGCGGTGCCCTTCGGCGAGGCGCAGCTCAAGCCGCTGCGCGGCGGTGAAACCCTGAAATGGAAACTCATCGGATGAAGAAAGTTGCCTTCCTCGTCGACTTCGACAACGTCGCCACCGACGTCATCGAACAGGCCCTGCAGATGTGCTTCAAGGACTATGAAGCCGTCCACATCCGCCGCGCCTACTGCAATGCCGAGCAGGCGCAGAACCACCAGGGCTTCCTCAAG
>SEEY01000181.1 GCA_004211235.1 Rubrivivax sp. | reverse complement strand
TCTACGCTCGCGGCAAGCTGCCCGCTTCGGCCACGCATTTCGCATTCGAAAGCCGCGCCGCGGCGCTGGCCAACGACCCGGCCCGCTCGACGCGCTACCGCTCGCTGGACGGCCTGTGGTCGTTCAGCTTCTCGCCGTCGGCAGACGCCGTGCCGGCCGGCTTCGAAAAGCCGGGCTACGACGTCTCCGCCTGGAAGACCATCAAGGTGCCCTCCATGTGGCAGGCGGAGGGCTACGACCAGCCGCGCTACAACAACATCACCTACCCGCACCCGGCCAACCGCCCGCTGATCCCGCACGAGACCAACCCGGTCGGCTCCTACCGGCGCAGTTTCGAGATCCCGGCCAGCTGGTCGGGGCAGGACGTCGTCCTGCACATCGGCGCGGCCGGCTCGGCCTATCAGGTCTGGGTCAACGGCGTGGAGGCCGGCTACTCGGAAGACTCCAAGCTGCCCAGCGAATTCGATGTCACCGCGCTGCTGAAGCCGGGGCAGAAGAACGTCGTCGCCATCCAGATCCATCGCTGGTCCGATGGCTCCTACCTCGAGGACCAGGACTTCTGGCGCGTCTCCGGCATCGAGCGCTCGGTCTACCTGAAGGCCGTGCCCAAGGCCCGGCTGACCGACCTGTTCGTGCATGCGGACCTCGACAAGGACTATCGCGACGGCACCCTGTCCGTCGACGTCGCGCTGACGCCGCGCAGCCAGCCGCTGACGTTGCGCATGCAACTGCTGGAGGGCGACCGTGTCGTGCTGACGAAGACCGCCGCCATCGCTGCCGGTGACGCGAGAACCGAGACGCTCGCGGCGACTGTGCCGGGCGTGCGCGCCTGGAGCGCCGAAACGCCGCATCTCTACACCCTGCTGACCGAGCTGCTCGATACCGACGGTCGGCTGCTGCAAGCCACGCCTCAGCGCATCGGCTTTCGCACGGTGGAGGTCAAGGGCGGCCTGGTCATGGTCAACGGCCGGCCCATCACCATCCGCGGCATCAACCGCCACGAGCATGACCCCGAGACCTTCCACGTCATCTCGGAAGCGTCCATGCGCCGCGACATCGAACTGATGAAGCGCAACAACTTCAATGCGGTGCGCACCTCGCACTATCCGAACGCGGAGCTCTGGTATGCGCTCGCCGACGAGTACGGCCTCTACGTGATGGACGAGGCCAACATCGAGAGCCATGCCTACATGGACTATGGTCACCGGCATCCCGAGCAGCGCGCCAGCATCCAGATCGGCTTCGACCCCGCCTGGGAGGGCGCGCACGTGAGCCGCGTGCTGAACATGGTCGAGCGCGACAAGAACCATGCCTCGGTGATCTTCTGGTCGTTGGGCAACGAGGCCGGCCTGGGCCCCAGCTTCGAGAAGGCCGCCGCCGCCGCGCGCAAGCGTGACCCTTCGCGGCTGATCTCCTACCTGGGCTGGGGCACGCTGGACTGGAGCCACGAGCCCAACCCCTACGTCGACATCTATGCGCCGATGTATGACGACATCGAGAAGATGGTCGACTGGGCGCTGGACCCGACCCGCAGGCAGCCCATGATCCAGTGCGAGTACGCCCACATGCAGGGCAACTCCGGCGGCAACTTCAAGGACTACTGGGACACCATCTACAAGTACCCGAACAAGCTGCAGGGCGGCTTCATCTGGGACTGGGTGGACCAGTCGATGTATCGCACCACGAAGGACGGCAGGCGCTACTGGGGCGACGGCGGCGAGTACGGCCCCAACCCGGGCGGCGACATCGAGTTCGGCGACGGCCTGATCCAGCCTGACCGTACGCCCAACCCGCACCTGTACGAGGTGCAGAAGGTGCTGTCGCCGATCCAGTTCGACGGCTTCGACGCCAAGGCCGGCACGGTCGTCGTGCGCAACCGCCATGACTTCCGCGACCTCTCTGGCTTCCTCTTCGACTGGGCCGTGCTCGAGAACGGCGTCAGCGTCGCCAGCGGCACGCTGCAGGCGCTGGCCACACCGGCACGCAGCGCGCAGACGTTGCGGCTGCCGGTGAACCTGCTGCACCGCAAGCCCGGTGCCGAATACCTCGTCACCGTGCGGGCCACCGCACGCGCCGGCGCGGTGCCGCTGGTGCCCGAGGGCCATGTCGTCGGCTGGGAGCAGTTCCCGCTGGCACCGCACACGCTCGCGCTGCCTGCGGCCCCGAACGGCCCCGTCGAGCTGACAGACAGCGCGAACGCCGTGCAGCTGTCCGCCGCCGGCGTGACGTTGACGCTGGACCGCAGCACCGGCCTGCTGACCGGCTACGGCCGGGCCGGGCAGCCGCTGCTCAGCGGCGGCCGGCCCAACTTCTTCCGCGCCGAGACCGACAACGACACCCTGACCGGCACCGTCGCCCAGCAGACGCCGTGGAAGCTGATGACCGCCACGCGCCAGGTGCGCAGCATCACCACACGCCGGCTGGAAAAAGGCGGCGCCGAGGTGGTCGTCGAGCATGCGCTGGGCGCCGGTGCGGCCCGTTTCGTGACGACCTGGACGCTGCACGGCGACGGCAGCGCCGACGTGGCCGGCGTGCTGACGCCGCTGAAGAGCGACCTGCCGCCGCCGGTGCGCGTCGGCCTGTGGTTCGACATGCCGCTGGCGATGACGACGGTCGGCTGGTATGGCCGCGGGCCGCACGAGAGCTATGTCGACCGCAAGACCAGCGCCGCCGTCGGCCTGTGGCGCGGCGCCATTGCCGAGCAGAACCACGACTACATGCGCCCGCAGGACACCGGCAACAAGGTCGACGTGCGCTGGATCGAGGTCTCGGGCGGCGGCCGCGGCCTGCGCGTGCAGGGCCGGCAGCCGCTGATGGCCAATGCGCTGGCCTTCCCCTACACCGACCTCTACCGTCGCCCGCCCGGCACCTGGAAGAGCAGCGACATCCTGCCGCACGACCACGGCACGCTGCTGATCGACGGCGCCCAGTGGGGCGTGGGCGGCGACAACACCTGGAGCTTCGTCGGCCAGCCGCACATGCAGTACCGCACGAAGCTGGAACCGACGCGCGTGGACTTCCGCCTGCAGCTGTTCGACGGCGAGGGCAGCCTGGCCGACAAGTCCCGCGCGGCGCTGGCAACCTCGCCGCAATAGCCCGGCCGTGACCTTCCCTTGCCGAAGAGTCTCCGGGTCGCGCGGGGCGCGCGGCCTTTCACCCTGCCTCGGACACGAGGCAGGTTTTTTCCAACCGGGCTGCGCGGCCGATGCCACGCAGCCCCACTGATACGGATCACCCATGACCGTGCTCGTCCCCCGCCGCCGCCTGCTCGGCGCCGCCGCCAGCGGTGCCGCGCTGATGCTGAACCCGCCTGCGGGCCACGCCGCCGGTGCGGCCACCGCTCGCTTCGCCATCGGCGAGAACGACTTCCTGCTCGACGGCCAGCCGCTGCAGATCCGCTGCGGCGAGATGCACTTCGCCCGCGTGCCGCGCGAGTACTGGCGGCACCGCCTGCAGGCCGTCAAGGCCATGGGCATGAACACGGTCTGCGCCTATCTGTTCTGGAACTATCACGAATGGCGCGAGGGCGAGTTCCGCTGGGAAGGCCAGCGCGACGCCGTCGAGTTCTGCAAGGCGGCCCAGGCCGAGGGCCTGTGGGTCATCCTGCGCCCCGGCCCCTATGCCTGCGCCGAATGGGAGATGGGCGGCCTGCCGTGGTGGCTGCTGAAGAAGAACCCAGGCGACGCCTTCCTGCGCAGCCGCGACGAGGCCTTCATGCAGCCCGCGCGCCGGTGGCTGAAGGAAGTCGGCCGCGTGCTGGGCGGCCAGCAGGTCTCGCAGGGCGGCCCCATCCTGATGGTGCAGGTGGAGAACGAATACGGCTTCCTCAGCGACGACAAGGACTACATGCGCGCGATGCGCCAGGCCGTGCTCGACGGCGGCTTCGACGTGCCGCTGTTCCAGTGCAACCCGACCAGCGCGCTGGGCAAGACGCACATCCCCGAGCTGTTCAGCGTCGCCAACTTCGGCAGCGACCCGGCCACCGGCTTCAAGGCGCTGGCCGCGCTGCAGGGCGGCCCGAAGATGTGCGGCGAGTACTACTCCGGCTGGTTCGATACCTGGGGCTCGCCGCACAAGCGCGGCGACAACGCACGCGCCATCGCAGACATCGACACCATGCTGAACGCCAACGGCTCGTTCAGCCTCTACATGGCCCATGGCGGCACGACCTTCGGCCTGTGGGGCGGCTGCGACCGGCCCTTCCGCCCGGACACGACGAGCTACGACTACGACGCCCCCATCGGCGAGGCCGGCTGGCTGGGCGACAAGTTCCGCACCTACCGTGACTGCCTGGCCAGGCACCTGAAACCGGGCGAAGTACTGCCCGAGCCGCCGGCCCGGCTGCCGGTCATGGCCATTCCCGCCTTCGCGCTGACCGAGACGGCGCCGGTTTTCGCCAACCTGCCTGCGCAGGCCATCACGGCCGAGTCGCCCAAGAACATCGAGCAGTACGACATCAGCCGCGGCCTGGTGGCCTACCGCACGACGCTGCCGGCCGGCCCGGCGGCCAAGCTGCAGGCCGCCAATGCGCGCGACCTGGCCTGGGTCTTCATCGATGGCCGGTTGGTCGGCACGATGGACACGCGGCATCGCCGCTTCAGCGTCGAGCTGCCCGCGCGCAAACGCGACACGACCGTCGAGATCCTGCTGTACACGATTGCGCGCGTGAACTTCGGCATGGAGGTGCATGACCGCAAGGGCCTGCAGGGGCCGGTCGTGCTGAAGACCAAGACCGACTCGAAGGAACTCACCGGCTGGCAGATCCGTGCCATCGACTTCGGCGCCGACGGTGACCTGCCGCCGCTGCAATGGCAGGCCCGGCGAGCGACCGGGCCGGCGTTCTGGCGTGGCAGCTTCGAGGCTGCCACCGCCGCCGATACCTTCCTCGACATGTCCAGCTGGGGCCAGGGCATCGTCTGGATCAACGGCCGCTGCCTGGGCCGCTACTGGAGCATCGGCCCGACGCAGACGATGTACCTGCCCGGGCCGTGGATCAAGCCGGGCCGCAACGAGGTCGTCGTGCTCGACCTGACCGGCCCGCGCGCCAATCGCATCGAGGGACGCACGACGCCCATCCTCGACCAGTTGCAGCCCGACCGCGACCTGGCGCGGCCACCCAGCAAGGCCAGGCCGCTGCTGGCCGGCCTGACGCCGGTGCATGCCGGCCAGTTCGCCAGCGGCTCCGCCACGCAGGACGTGCGCTTCGCTGAAGCCGCGCGGGGCCGCCAGCTCGCCATCGAGGTGCTCGACAGCTTCGACGGCAAACCGCATGCGGCCATCGCCGAGCTGGCGCTGCTCGATGCGCAGGGCAGGGCGCTGAACCAGACGGCCTGGACCATCGCCTATGCCAGCAGCGAGGAAGCCAGCAAGGAAGACGGCGGCGCACTGAACGCCATCAACGGCCAGGCCACGGACTACTGGCACACGGCCTACTCCAAGCCCGTTCGGCCCGCGGGCCCGCAGCGCCTCATCATCGACCTCGGCGCCGCGACCGACATCGCCGGCCTGCGCTACACGCCGCGCCAGGGGCCGGAGGACGTCACCGGCCGGATCCGGCGCTATCGCATCTTTGTCGGCGACAAGCTGGTGTCGAGCGATTGAGCGCAACTTGTCGCGGTCTCGTGGCACTGGCGCGACGCGGGCCGCGATTCCTCGCCAATCCCAGGTAAACCCTCCGGAGCGGGCGTCGGCATCTGCCTAGAATTTGCTGCACCGCACCAGGAGATTCCCGCATGGCGACTGCCCGCAAAAAGCCGGCATCCACTGAAGAGACATCGGCTGGCGCTGCAAAGCCCGGCCTGCGCGTCCTCAAGAAGTACCCGAACCGCCGCCTCTACGACACGCAGACCAGCAGCTACATCACGCTGGCCGACGTCAAGCGCATGGTGCTCGAGGGCGTGGACTTCGAAGTCCACGATGCCAAGAGCCAGGAGGACCTGACCCGCGCCATCCTGTTGCAGATCATCCTGGAAGAGGAAACCGGCGGCGTGCCGATGTTCTCCACCAGCTCGCTGGCGCAGATCATCCGGCTCTACGGCCATGCCATGCAGGGCGTCATGGGCGGCCTGCTGGAACGCCAGATGCAGGCCTTCACCGACATGCAGCAGCGCTTCGCCGAGCAGACCCCGGGCATGCCTTTCAGCCCGGATGCCTGGACCGGCCTGATGGGCGGCTATGCCGAGCAAAGCAAGACGCTGATGAACCAGTGGCAGGAACAGCTGAAGAATGCCGGCGTGATCTTCCCGTTCGGCACCAAGAAGTAGAGCTGGCCGCAACATCGCCGAAAATGCGGCGATGAATGAATCCGCCACCATCGCCGCTCCGGCCGCCGCGCCCAAGATCGGCTTCGTCAGTCTTGGCTGTCCAAAAGCTTTAACAGACAGCGAACTGATCCTCACGCAGCTGCGCGCCGAGGGCTACGAGACCTCCAAGACCTTTGCCGGCGCCGATCTGGTGATCGTCAACACCTGCGGCTTCATCGATGACGCCGTCAAGGAAAGCCTGGACACCATCGGCGAGGCGCTGGCCAAGAACGGCAGGGTCATCGTCACCGGTTGCCTCGGCGCCAAGGCCGGCGCGAGCAGCCCGGACGCCGGCGGCCTGGTGCGCGAGATGCATCCGAGTGTGCTGGCCGTCACCGGCCCGCATGCCACGCAGGAGGTCATGGACGCGGTGCACACCCACGTGCCCAAGCCCCACGACCCCTTCGTCGACCTGGTGCCCAGCTTCGGCGTCAAGCTGACGCCCAAGCACTACGCCTATCTCAAGATCAGCGAGGGCTGCAACCACCGCTGCTCCTTCTGCATCATCCCGAGCATGCGCGGCGACCTGGTGTCCCGCCCCATCGGCGACGTGCTGAACGAGGCGCGCGCGCTGTTCGAGAGCGGCGTGAAGGAGCTGCTGGTCATCAGCCAGGACACGTCGGCCTACGGCGTGGATGTGAAGTACCGCATGGGCTTCTGGGATGGCAAGCCGGTCAAGACCCGCATGCTGGACCTCGTCGCCCAGCTCGGCGAGATCGCCAAGCCCTTTGGCGCCTGGGTGCGCCTGCACTATGTCTACCCCTACCCGCACGTCGACGAGGTGCTGCCGATGATGGCCGAGGGGCTCGTGCTGCCCTACCTCGACGTGCCCTTCCAGCATGCCCATCCGGACGTGCTCAAGCGCATGAAGCGCCCGGCCAACGGCGAGAAGAACATGGAGCGCATCCTGCGCTGGCGCGAGGCCTGCCCGGAGCTGGTCATCCGCTCCACCTTCATCGCCGGCTTCCCCGGTGAGACCGAGGCCGAGTTCCAGTACCTGCTGGACTTCATGAAGGAAGCGCAGATCGACCGCGCCGGCTGCTTCGCCTATTCGCCGGTGGAGGGCGCCAGCGCCAACGACATCCCCGGGGCGCTGGCGCCCTCCACCGGCGAATAGGCG
>SEEY01000180.1 GCA_004211235.1 Rubrivivax sp. | reverse complement strand
CCGCACGCCGTCCGCGCCCGGCCCCACGGGTCACGTGGTGGGCCGGGGTGGACGACGGACCGTGCGCGGTCCGAGGTTGGTGCCCGTCAGCAGACGGAGCATGCATCGCCTCCCAGGGCGGTCCGCTTCCCCACGGCCCGCACGTCGGACGCTACGTCGCTCAGGGTGCCCTCAGGACCCGCCACGCCGGGCGATCAAGAGCTTCGTCACCCGGCCTGGCCGCATGGGCACGGGCCAGATCAAGGCATTGACGGAACTGGGGCCCAAGTTTGTTCTGCCCTACAAGGTCGAGCGGCTCGACACCGCCGCGATCTTTGGCCGCAGCGCGCCGCTGGTGCTGGAGATCGGCTTCGGCATGGGTGCCGCCACCGCCGACATCGCGGCCACGCTGCCCGACCATGATTTCATTGGCTGCGAGGTCCACGAGCCTGGCGTCGGCGCACTGCTCAAGCTGATCGGCGAGCGCGAGATCGGCAATATCCGCATCGTCCAGCATGACGCCGTCGAGGTGCTCCGCGACATGGTCGGCGAGGCCGCGCTCGACGGCGTGCACATCTTCTTCCCCGACCCCTGGCACAAGAAGCGCCACAACAAGCGCCGCCTGATCCAGGCGCCCTTTGTGGCCAATCTGGTCAAGCACATCAAGCCCGGTGGCTATCTGCATTGCGCGACCGACTGGCAGCCCTATGCTGAGCAAATGCTGGAAGTGCTGTCGGCCGAACCGTCACTGGTGAACACGGCATCCGGCTATGCTGAAAAGCCTGCCTACCGGCCGCTGACCAAGTTCGAGAACCGCGGCATCAAGCTCGGGCACGGCGTCTGGGATCTGGTGTTCAGGAAGCGCTGATGACGACAAGCCCGCTGCACGGCAAACACATCCTGCTCGCCATGACCGGCGGCATCGCCGGCTACAAGATCGCCGAGCTGACGCGGCTGTTCGTGAAAGGCGGCGCGACCGTGCAGGTCATGATGAGCGAGGGTGCTGAAGCCTTCATCACCGCCGTGACGATGCAGGCGCTCTCTGGCCGCCCGGTCTACACGAGCCAATGGGATGCGCGGCCCGACAACAACATGGCCCACATCAACCTCAGCCGCGAGGCCGACCTGATGCTGGTGGCGCCGGCGAGCGCCGATGCCATCGCGGCGCTGGCGCAGGGCAGGGCGGACGACCTCGTCAGCCTGACGGCGCTGGCACGCCGCATCCACGAGTGCCCGCTGCTCGTCGTGCCGGCCATGAACCGCGAGATGTGGGCGCATCCGGCCACGCAGCGCAACGTCGCGCAGATCACCGCCGATGGCGCCACCGTCATCGGCCCCGCCAGCGGCGACCAGGCCTGCGGCGAGATCGGCGACGGCCGCATGCTGGAGGCACACGAGATCTTCGACGACGTCGAGGCCTTCCTTGCGCCCAAGACGCTGCGCGGCAGGAAGCTGCTGATCACCGCCGGGCCCACCTTCGAGCCCATCGACCCGGTGCGCGGCATCACCAACCACAGCAGCGGCAAGATGGGCTTCGCCATCGCCCGTGCGGCCGCCGAGGCCGGCGCCGAAGTCACGCTGGTGGCCGGCCCGGTGCACCTGGCAACCCCGCGCGGTGTGCAGCGCATCGACGTGCAAAGCGCGCGGCAGATGTTCGATGCGGTACTGCCGCTGGCCGCTCATCAACATGCCTTCATCGCCACCGCCGCTGTGGCGGACTGGCGCCCCGCCGAGACGCATGAGCACAAGCTGAAGAAGGCGGAGGGCGGTGCCACCGCGCCAGCGATTGCGATGACCGAGAACCCCGACATCCTGGCCGCCGTGGCCAAGCTGCCGCAGCCACCCTATTGCGTCGGCTTCGCTGCCGAGAGCGAGAAGCTCGCCGAGCACGCCGAGGCCAAGCGACGCCGCAAGGGCATCCCGCTGATCGTTGCCAACCTCGGCCCGGCCACCTTCGGCCGTGACGACAACGCGCTGCTGCTCATCGACGCGCAGGGCCAGCGCGAACTGCCCAGAGCCGACAAGCTCAGCCTCGCCCGCGCGCTGATCAAAGAACTTTCTGCCCGACTCTGATGCATTCCATTGACCTGCAAGTGCTCGACGCCCGCATGGCCGAGCAAATCCCCGCTCATGCCACGCCCGGCAGCGCCGGCATGGATCTGCGCGCCTGCCTTGACGAAGCCATCACATTGGCCCCGGGGCAGACGACGCTGATCCCGACCGGCCTGGCCATCCACATCGCCGACCCGGGCCTGGCCGCCATCATCCTGCCGCGCTCGGGGCTGGGTCACAAGCACGGCATCGTGCTCGGCAACCTGGTCGGCCTGATCGACAGCGACTACCAGGGCCAGCTGATGGTCAGCTGCTGGAACCGCGGCCAGACGGCGTTCGTCATCCAGCCGTTCGAGCGCATCGCGCAGCTCGTCATCGTGCCGGTCGTGCAGGCACAGTTCCGGCGGGTCGACAGCTTCGACGCGTCCGCACGCGGCGCGGGCGGATTCGGCTCCACCGGCAAGGCCTAGAAACGGAAAAGGCGCCATCGGGCGCCTTCGGTCAGTGGATCGGTTCGTCCGGCGGCGCGCCGGTCTGCACCACGAACATCGCCTCGCCGACCGAGCCGGCCTCGACCTCCTGTTCGGTGGCTGCGCGCACATCCAGCAAGGTCAGGTGCATGCGCAGGCCGATGCCCGCCAGCGGATGGTTGCCGTCCAGCACGACATGCTGCGGATAAACCTCCGTGACCGTGTAGACCGCATCCTCGGCCATGCCTTCGGTCGCAGCGCCTTCGGGAAGACCTTCGAACTGCATGCCGGGCTCGACGTCATCAGGGAACAGACTGCGCGCCTCGAAACAGACGAGTCCGGAGTCGTAGTCGCCGAACGCCTCGTCGGGCTGCAGCGCGAGGTCGGTCTCGAAGCCGGCCTCCTGGCCCTCCAGGGCGTCCTCTACCTTGGTGAACAGGTCCTCCCCGCCATGGAGGAATTCCATCGGTTCGGCCAGCTCGTCGATGAGCTGGCCCTGGGCATCTTCGAGTCTCCAGCGCAGGGAGACCACACAGGGGCGGGTAACTTGCATCGCGTCATTTTCGCATCGGCACAATGTCCTCATGCAGACTGCCCTCCCGACCCCCATGCTCGCCGGCCTGAGCCCGGCGCAGTTCATGCGCAAGCACTGGCAGAAGAAGCCGCTGCTGGTGCGCCAGGCCTTCGCCGATGCCGCACCGCCCGCCTCGCTGAAGGACCTCGCCGCGTTGGCCGCGCGCGATGACGTCGAGAGCCGTCTCGTCACGTCTTTCGATGGCGACTGGAAGCTCAGGCCGGGTCCCATCGCCCGCCTGCCGGCCATGAGCAAGCCGGGCTGGACGCTGCTCGTGCAGGGGCTCGACCAGCACCTCGCCGGCGCGCGCGCATTGCTCGACCGGTTCCGCTTCGTGCCCGACGCCCGGCTGGACGACCTCATGCTGTCCGTCGCCAGCGATGGCGGCGGCGTCGGCCCGCATTTCGATTCCTACGATGTGTTCCTCATCCAGCTCGCCGGCCGGCGTCGCTGGCGCATCGGCGCCCAGCGTGACGCCGTGCTGCGCGACGATGTGCCCCTGAAGGTCATCGCCAACTTCAAGCCCGAGGAAGAGTTCGTGCTGGAGCCGGGCGACATGCTCTACCTGCCCCCCGGTTGGGCGCATGACGGCGTGGCCGTCGGCCCGGGTTGCATCACGGGCTCCGTGGGTTTTCGGGCGTCGACCGCGAATGGGCTGGCGGCCGAGTTGCTGCCGCGGCTCCTGGACGACGAAGACGTGGCTGGCCGGCTGTATTCGGACCCACGGCAGGAAGCCACCACCGAGCCCGGCCGTGTGCCGTCCGCGTTGGTGGACTTTGCCCGCCGCGCCGTCGAGGTCGCCGTTCAGCGCCCGCAGGCTCTGGAGCGGGCACTCGGCGAGGCCCTGACCGAGCCCAAGGCGCAGGTCTGGTTCGAGCCGGGTGAGCCCTTGCCGGTGGGGCAGGGCGCGGCGCTGGACCAGCGCAGCCGCATGCTCTACGACGAATCGCATGTCTACCTGAACGGCGAGAGCTTCCGTGCCGGTGGCCGGGACGCCGCGCTGATGCGTCGCCTGGCCGACGGCCGGGCGCTGGCCGCCGCCGAAGTGGCGCGCCTGTCGACCGGCGCGCGCGAACTGCTCGATCAGTGGACAGAGGACGGCTGGGTGCAGCCGCTGATGCCATGAATGCCCAGGCTTTTGCCGGTCGCGCCGAGTTCGAGCGGCTGCTGGTCGACGCGCTGGCGTGGGCGGCGGAGCAGGGTTGTCGCGAACTGCATGCCTGGGATGCCAGCTTCGTCGACTGGCCGCTGTCTGACGCCAGCGCCCTGAGCGCGCTCACCACCTGGGCGAGGCATGGGCGGCAGCTCCATCTGCTGGCGCAACAGTACGACGATGTCGTGCGCCGCCACCCTCGCTTCGTGCGCTGGCGGCGCGACTTCGGCCACTGCGTGAAGGCACGGGCCGTGGAGCCGGAACTGAAGCTGGACGGCGCCCCCGAAAGCCTGCTGCTGGCAGTTGGGCCGGACGGTTATCTGAGCCTGCGGCTGTTTGACCGGTATCTCTGGCGGGGTGAAGTCAGCCGCGATGTCGGCCAGCGGCAGCGCAGCCTCGAGTGGTTTGATGCCCTTGCGCAACGCTCCGGCGAGGCGTTTGCGCCCACAACTTTGGGACTATGACACTTCGCGACATGAAAACCCTTATAATCACGGGCTAGGCGAGGGAAGCGCTCGAGGTTTTCCGCGTCTTGTTCTGTGGGGTCGGCAGTTGGTGTCAAACACTGGCGCACGACCCCAAAATTATGGTGTGCACCGTCGTTTAAACGTTTGAGGACAAGTAATGAATAAGTCGATCCTGTTGGCTTCCCTGCTGGCTACCGTTGCTCTGGCTGCTTGCAGCAAGAAGCCGGAAGAACCCAAGGTTGAAGCTCCCCCGGCCGTGGTTACCCCGGCTCCGGAAGCTGCTTCCGCTGCTGCCAGCGCCGTTGCCGATGCGGCTTCGTCGGTTGCCGACGCTGCTGCGTCCGCTGCTTCGAAGTAATCGCTTCGTCCCTACGAAAAAGCCGTCGCTGCGCGAGCAGCGATGGCTTTTTTTCGTCCCGGATTCGCAACGCCAGGCTGGGCGCCTGCTGAACGCGCAAATTACAAAACTTTGCGGCCCGATGGCCGGCCGTCAACCGACCGCCAGCCAGTCGAATCCCAATGTCGGATGCGCGACCCGAATATCGTCGGGGCGACATTCCAGCACCCGCGCGAGTGCTTCGCGGGCGAGCGTCGGGGAGTTGTTCTTCTCGCTCAGGTGAGCTGCAACGACGGCTCCCAGCCGGGTATGGCGGCAGCGCGACAAGAGATCCGCCGCCGCGTCGTTGGACAGATGTCCATGCGACCCGAGGATGCGCCGCTGCAGGGAGGGCGGATAGGGCCCGGAACGCAGCATGGCTTCGTCGTGATTGCATTCCAGCAGCAAGGCGTGGCAGCCCTGCAGAAACTCGGCCACCGCCACCGGGGCGCAACCCAGGTCGGTGATGATCCCGAGTCGAACGCCGCCATCGCTCAGGCAGAGCTGCAGCGGTTCCTGCGCATCGTGGGGCACTGTGAACGGCTGCAGTTCCAGGTCGCCCAGCGCGATGGTTTCGCCGCTGCGGGCGAGCACCAACAGGCAGGCTTCGAAATCCTCGCAACCGATGGCGCGCCAGGTGCCGCGGCTGGTGACCAGTGGAATGCGGTGCCTGCGCGCGAAGCTCACCGAGCGGCCGACGTGGTCACCGTGCTCATGCGTGATGAAGACGGCATCGATGTCGGCCGGGGTGCAGCCGGCAAGCGCCAAGCGCCGTGTCAGCTCGCGTTCACTGAAGCCCGCGTCGACGAGAACGCGGGTTGTCGTGATGCCCTGGCTGGCTTCGACGAGCGTCGAGTTGCCGCCGCTGCCGCTGCCCAGGTTGCGAAAGCGCATCGGGGCAGTCCTCCTTCGCGGGAGACCTTACTTGAGGTCGTCCATGAGCAACGACAGGATGCGCTTGGCGTTGTCGTCGGTGATCGACTGGCCGCGGTCGTCGAGCACGCGCACGGTGCTCTTGTCGCCATCGGCCTTGACGGAAACGCGGTAGCGCACCGGCGTCGAGCCCTTGGCACCGAACAGCTTCTGGAAGAAGTTGGGCTCGTCCTGGCCGGCCTTCTCCGGGTCGGCATAGCGCAGGTAGAACAGGCCTGCAGCGCGGTCACGGTCTTCGATGGTGAAGCCATGGCGGTCCAGCGAGAGGCCGGTGCGGCGCCAGGCGCGGTCGAAGGCGTCGTTGACGACGAGGCTTTCGGGCACTTCGGACAGCGCGCGGCGCGGACGGTTGGCGTCGCCGCCCGTGGCCAGCGGCGACGGCTTCGCATCGGCTGCCTTGGGCGCCTCGGCGACGACGGCCTTGGCCGCACTTTCCTGGCCGCCGAGCTTGAGCATCAGGCGCGACAGCATCTCGGCTTCCAGCAGCGGGTCGCTCGGGCGGGGCTGCCACGCAGTGGAGTCTTTCGCCGAGGTGGTGTAGACCTCCTGCATGCCGCGGTGGCTGATGAAGATGTCTGTGCCGTTGGCGCTGCGCTCGACGCGGGTGCGGTACATGTCGCGCTCACCGGTCGAATAGAGGCCGTCGAAGATCCGGCCGATGCTGGAGCGGATGAAGTCCTGCGGCAGCTTGGCGCGGTTCTCGGCCCAGTTGGTTTCCAGCACGCCGACTTCTGGCTGTTCCTTGGCCACTTCCAGACCGCTGTCGCGCCAGAAGGCGCGCACCTGCGGCCAGACCTGCTCGGGCGTGGCCGAGGTGTGCAGCCAGCGGTCGGTGCCGCTGCGCTCCAGCCGGACGTCGCCGACCGAGTTTGGCGCCACGCTGTTGGGGGTCAGCGTCGTGCTGCTGCCCGCTGCGGGGCGCGTGGCCGTCAGTGCGGACGCGGTGATCGAGCCGCCCTGTACCTGGGCACGGTTGTCCTTGGCGAGTTGGGTCAGATCGGGCGGGACGTCCAGACCACCGGTCTGCTTGGCCTGGGTGCGGTAGTCGACCTTGTCGTTGGAGAACAGGTTGTCGAGGGTGCCGCAGCCGGCAAGCGACAGGACAAAGGCCGTGCAGGCCAGGCGGGTCGCCGACGGGCGAAGCAAACGAAGCGGGAAAAGGGACGTCACGCTGGAAATCTCCGAGGGAACTTGTCGCCCGCGGTTGCCGGGCAGCCGCGCATTAGACCAGAGGACTCAGAGGAGCCCGGCTTCGATCAGGGCCTGCCCGACGCTGGCCTGGCCGGCAGCGGTGATCGGCGTGATCGGCAGGCGCAGCGCCTCGCCGCAGCGGCCCAGACGCGACAGCGCCCACTTGGCCGGAACGGGGCTGGGCTCGCAGAACAGCTGCTTGTGCAGGCCGAGCAGCTTGAGGTGGA
>SEEY01000179.1 GCA_004211235.1 Rubrivivax sp. | reverse complement strand
GAACTGCTGCAAGGTCTTGACGCTGGCCGGCACCATCGGCCCGACGCCGAAGCCGCAGGTGGACAGCGCCAGCGGCGCGACGGGGATGACGTCGGTCGCGGGGTTGTAGGCCAGCTTGCGGTAGGCATGCGGATAGATCGTGAACATCGAGGACGGGCTGATCAGCAGCGTCTGGCCATCGGCCGCGGCGTCCTTCAGCGCGGCGATGGCGATGCGGCCGCCGGCGCCGACCTTCTGCTCGACGAGCACCGTCTCGGCGAGCTTGCCGCGGCCGAACTCCGCGAAGCGGCGGGCGGTCGTGTCCACCGAGCCGCCGGCCGGGAAGCCGACGAGGATGCGCGGCGGCTGGCCCTGGGCGCGGGCGGCGAGCGGTGCGGCCGCGAGCGCGGCGAGAACGTGACGTCGGTCCATCATGGTTTTTGTCTCCTGGTTGTTGTCGACTTGTCGTGCATGGCGCTTCTCGGGGCGGTTCTGGGGGCGGTGCTCTGTGCCGTGGCCACCCAGGCCAGGCGCTCCAGCCCCGCCTTCAACGCAGCGCCGTGCTCGCCCAGTGCGGCAAGCAGTTGGCGGTCGTGTTCGGCGACGGCGGCCTCCAGCTTGACGAGGCGGCGCTTGCCCGCCGCCGTCAAAAAGAGGCCCCAGGCGCGGGCGTCCTCGGGCGCGTCGCGGCGCTCGGCCCAGCCTTGCGCGGTGAGCCAGTCGGTCAGGCGCAGCGCGCCGCTGCGGTGCAGGCCCATGGCCTGGCCCAGCAGCCCCTGGCGCAGGCCGGGGTTGCGCCCGATCAGCACCAGCGCCGCGTAGCGCTGCGGGCTGACGTCCCATGCGGCGGTGGCACGGTAGAAGTCGAGGTAGAGCGCGTTCTGCGCGCGGCGCAGCGCATAGCCCAGCAGGCTGTCCAGCGGGCCGTAATCCACGCCGGGCACGGGCAGCATCAGGCCTTCGGGCGTGATGTCGTCGAGGCTGTCGGTCTTGCTCACAGGCACTAGGGTAGGTTTTGTTGCGCATTGCAACTATCTCGCTTACCCTGAAGCGATGGACATCCTCATCGCAGGCGGCGGCATCGGCGGCTTGACCGCCGCCCTCGCACTTCAGGCACGCGGCCACAGCGTCACCGTGCTGGAAGCCGTGCGCGAGCCCAAGCCGCTGGGGGTCGGCATCAACCTGCTGCCCCATGCCGTCGGCGTGCTCGACGAGCTCGGCCTGCTGCCGGCGCTGCGCGGCATGGCGGTCGAGACCTCGGCCCTCGTCTTCGCCAACAAACATGGCCAGGCCATCCACCGCGACCCGCGCGGGCTGGAGGGCGGCTACAGCCACCCGCAGTTCAGCATCCACCGCGGCGAGCTGCAGATGCGGCTGTGGCGCGAGGCCTCGGCCAAGGTGACCGTGCTCAGTGGCCAGCGCGTCACGGGCGTGCGCGACGGCCACGTCGCGCTGATCGACACGGCGGACGGCCCGCGCGAGCAGGCGGCCGACCTCATCGTTGGCGCCGACGGCATCCACTCCGCTCTGCGCCGCCGCCTGGCGCCGGACGAGGGGGCGCCCTGCTGGCGCGGCGTGATGATGTGGCGCGGCACGACCTGGGCGCCGCCCTTCCTCGACGGCCGCACGATGGTGCAGGCCGGCCACAGCCAGGCGAAATTCGTCGTCTATCCGATAGCCGCGCCGCGCCAAAGCGACGGCCTGCAGTTGATCAACTGGATCGCCGACCGCCGCGTGCGGCAGCCCACGGCCGGCCGCACCGCGCCCGACCGGGCCGACTGGAGCCGCGCCGGCAACGTGGCCGACCTGCTGCCCACGTTCGGCGCCTGGCGCTTCGACTGGCTGGACGTGCCCGGCCTCATCACGCGCGCCGAGCAGATGCTGGAGTGGCCGATGGTGGACCGCGACCCGCTGCCGCGCTGGCGGCTGGGGCCGACGACGCTGCTCGGCGATGCGGCCCACCCGATGGTGCCGATCGGCTCCAACGGCGCAACCCAGGCCATCATGGATGCGAAGGCGCTGGCCGAGGCCTTGTCCGATCACGCCGACCTCGACACTGCGCTCGCGGCCTATGAAGACGAACGCCGGCCGCTGTGCGCCCGCATCGTGGCGATGAACCGCCTGGAGGGGCTGGACGCCATCCTGGACCGCGTCGAGGCGCTAGCGCCCGACGGCTTCACGCGGCTGAGTGACGTCATCGACCCCGCCGAGGTGGCCGCCGAGATCAATGCCTACAAGGCTGCCGCGGGGCATCGCACGCACGGCACTTGATCGACGCCCCGCGCGGGACCATCATCCCCGCCCATGTCACGCCTCAAGCTCGGCCGCTCCGTCCCGCCGCACGAACGCCACCCGGTGGCGTGGTACCAGCCGGACGTGCTGTGGACGGCAGCGCGGCAGGTGCTGTCCTCGCTGGACCAGCTGCGCAACCGCGATGGCCGTGAAAGCCAGCCGGCGCTGCCCGTGCTCATCGACCGCAGCCAGCCCGAAGCGACGGGCGACTTCGCAGGCGAGTTCTGGTTCGACTTCATCGCCGACACCGGCGACGGCGGCAATTCCGTCTACGCGGTGGCGCAGACGGCGCTGGCGGATGAGCTGCTGCTGGACGGCCAGCGTTTGCCGCGCGGAGAGCTTCTTCTGTTCGGCGGCGACCTGGCCTACCCCGCGGCCAGCACGGACGACTACCGCTATCGCTTCGTCGAGATGTTCGAGGCCGTGCGCAACGACTTCGCGCCGACGCTGGTGCGCGGCCGCCCGTTGACGCTGGCCGCGATCCCTCAGAACCACGACTGGATGGACTCGACGTCCACCTTCAGCCGCTACTTCGTGCGCGGCTACGACTCCGCGCCGCTGCTGGGTGCATCGATCCCGCAGCGCCAGACCTATTTCGCCGCCAGGCTGCCCGGCGGCTGGTGGGTGCTGGGGCTGGACTTCGCGCTGACCCGCGACATCGACCGCGACCAGTACGAGCGCTTCGAGGCCCTGGTGCTGGGCGTGAACGGCGCGCCGCCCGACATGGCCGACACCGACAGGGTGATCCTGATCTACCCCGAGCCCTACTGGACCCGCCCCATCGGCGACGGCGCCGACCCCAGCCACCCCAAGCGCTACCAGCGCCTGGAAGGCCTGCTGCGCGGGCGAGTGAAGCTGCGCCTGGCGGGCGACCTGCACCACTACATGCGCTGGGATTCAGTGTCGTGGGGCCGGCTGGTGACCTGCGGCACCGGCGGCGCCTTCAGCCACCCGACGCACACGAAGACGACGACGCGGCCGGTGCGGCTCTCGGAGTTCGACACGAGCGACTGCATCCCGCCCGAGCCCTTCAGCTCTCGCCCGGCGCTGGCCATCGGCCTGACCGAGGACGAACATCCTGGCTGCGAGTTCGAGCGCATCGAGGCAACGGCCTATCCGGACATCGAGACCTCACGGTCGGGCTGCAAGCAGAACCTGTGGGCGCTGTTCCGCCGTGACCCGAGCGGCGGCGGCGGCAACGTGTGGTTCGCCGTGCTGTTGGGTGCGCTGTACTGGTTCAACGCCTACCTGAACTCCATGCCCTTCGTCGACTCCTTCGAGCCGGACGGTTTCAAGGCCATGTGGCGCTTCGACCTGGGCGAGTTCGGCCATGTCTTCCTGCTGTGGCTCAAGGCGATGGTGTTCAGCCCGCTCGGCTTTTTGATGAACCTGCTGATGGCCTTCGGCTGCATGGTCATGGGCCGCGAGGCAGTGGACGAGCTCTCGCCCGCGGACGGGCGGCTGTGGCGCTGGACGGTGACCTGGGGCATCGGCTTCGTGCACGCCTGGGTGCATGTGCTGGCGGTGTTCACGCTGGAGTTTCTCGGCCACCTCGCCATCGGCGAATTGAGCTGGGTGGGCAACCGCACGGAGCCGGCCGGACTGATCCTGCACTCCTGCCTGGTGGGCATCGGTGTGTTCTCGGTGGGCGGCATCGTTGGCACCTTCGTCTTCGGCGCCTACCTCGCCCTGATGTCGCGGCTGGGCTACCTCACCAACAACGGCTACGCAGCGCTGGATGGCCAGGACCACAAGGGTTTCCTGCGCTTTCGCATCGATGCGAACGGCGGGCTGACGGCCTGGTTCATCGCGCTGGACCGCGTGCCGCGGCAGTGGAAGCGCGACGACGGACCGGGGCCGGTGTGGGCGGCGGATGACCCGCAGGCAACGGCGCCGCGGGTGCGGGACAGATTCGTCCTTTGACGCAAGCCGCAGCTACGGCGCGCCTCGCTGGCTGCTGCGCAACTCCCGCAGCTTCACGCATTCGGCGTCATTGCGGAAGACCGGCTTCTCGCACTGCCGGTCGATGCACCAGGCGCGCGCCAGCAACACCCGGCCACCACAGGCCTCCGCGGGGCTGCTCGGCTCAGGCGCTGCGGCAGGCGAGGCGGGCGCCGCCTGCGTCGGTGTCGCGGTGGCCGTGGCTGCCGGCTCCGGCGCGGCGAAGACCGGGCTGCGCGGCACGGGGCGGAAGTCACCGGCCTTCTCGGTGACGATGGGCCGGAGGGCGCCATCGCGACGCGGCGGTCCCGAGGCGGCCAGCGCGGTTCGCGGGACGAGTCCGGAGGCGGCGACGGGAGCAAGCACAGTCCTGGCCGCCGACGCAGGCGCGGCGGTGGGGGCCGAAGCGCTTGCAACGGCCGCTGTTGCGCTCGCCGCCACCGGGGGCGCGTCGGCAGGATCCGCCAGGCGAGCGATGTCGATGGGCGCTGACGCGGCAACCGCGGAGGCGGCGGCGGCCAGCGGAGGCGGCGCCTGGCGGGCCATGTTCTCGCGCAACTGAACGATGAACAGACCCAGCAGCACCACGGCCACCATGCCGGCCGCCGCCAGCAGCAGGAACCCGGGCCGGCGGCTGGGCGCTGGAGGTGTCGCGGCAGGCACGAGGGTCGTGTGCTGCAACTCCTCCGGCATGGCTTGCACCGTGTCGGCGAATTCGATGTCCAGGGCTCCGGCCGGCGCGGGCAAGGGGTCTGCAGGCGGCCGCACCGACCGCGGCACGGCCGGCTGGGGTGGCGGCACGCTGGCGCGCCCCTCGATCACCTCGCGCCAGGCCGCGGCGCTCTGCGGGCGCTGATGCGGCGGCACGCGCAAGGCCCAGTCCAGCGCGGCCAGGAAACCGGGGGAGTAGCCGGAAATGGCCAGCGGTGACAGTTCATCGCCCATGGCGCGCGCCGTGCACGGCGGCGGCGGGTGGCCAGTCAGCAGGTCATGCATGACCGCCGCGAGCGCGTAGAAATCGGTCCAGGGGCCCTGCTTCAGGCTGGTGGCCTCGGCGTATTGCTCGATCGGCGCGAAGCTGGGCTTGAGGATGGCCGTGAAGACCTGCGTGCGGTCGCCGATGGCCTGCCGGGCGGCGCCGAAGTCCAGCAGGATGGGGGTGCTGCCGTCCGCGGGCAGGAAGATGTTGTCGGGGGCGACGTCGCGGTGCCAGACCTGCTGCGCATGAAGCGCTTCGAGGCCGCCCAGTACGGCGTCGAACACGCGTCGCGCCCAGGCCTCGGTGGGCGGTGTCGGCAGCGCCTTGCGGGCATCGCGCAGGTTCTGGCCGACCAGCCGCGGCATGGCCATGTAGGCGGTGCCGTTGGCCTCCCAGAAACGGTAGACCTTGAGCAGCGAGGGATGGTCGAACCGGGCGAGCAGCCGCGCCTCGTTGACAAAGCTGCGCCGGCCCAGCTCGAAGGTGTCGCGCATGGACAGCGAGCGGACGGACACCTGCGATCGGCCGTCGCGCTGCGCGAACTGGCTGGGCATGTATTCCTTGATCGCGACCTCGCGCTCGAGGGAATGATCGCGCGCCAGGTAGACGATGCCGAAGCCGCCGAAACCCAGCGTGCCAAGGATCTCCAGCTCGCCGAAGCGGGTGCCCGTGGGCAGGGCCAGCAGCGAGTCGTCGGCGGCAGGGGCGGTCATGGCGCGCGAGGGTAACGCACCCATGGCCAAGGGAAAGCCCGGAAACCCGCGGAGCGGGCAGCCTGTTCGTGCAGGAGTTGCGGGTCTGACGCCAGGCTAGGCGCACCCAGGTCGGCAAGCCTGAGAACCATGTGCGCCGTTCGCCCGTGATGGCTGCTCGAATGGATGGTTATCAGCCTTGCAGCCCGGTCTGCATCACCGCCCGAGCGCGTCCCGTGGGCCAGCGGCCGTTACCGGGCCGGAGGCCCTCAGTTCGGCGGACTGTCCAGACCGGCAGCCGTGAGCCGTTCAGCCCAGTGGCGGCGCTGCGCCGCGTCCTCGGCCCAGGCCTGGGCAGCGGCTTCGGCCTGACGGGCCGCCAGCGCGTCCTCCCTGAGTCGTGCGTAGACCTGCGCCAGCCGGGAATGCAAGGCAGCGCGCTCGTCGATGTCGCAGTCGGGCGAGTCCTCGGCCAGCACTTCGACCGCGGCCTGGTCCGCCAAAGCCCGGGCCCGCTGCAACTCGCCGGTGTTGGCCCAACACCAGGCCAGATCAGCCAGCAGACTGCCGCCTACCCGGGCCAGTCCGCTCGACACGGCCTCAGGCAGATGCTTTTCAAGCAACCCCGCCGCCTCGGCGAAATCACCATGCACGGTCAGCAACTGAGCGCGCAGCAGCGGCGTCAGGTCCGCCCGGGCCGACCCGCCCACGGCACCGTCGAAGTTGCCAACGGAGTCGATGCCGAGCAGTTCGGCGGGCTCGGTGCTGGCGTCCCCGGCGAAGGCGGCGTGGCGGATGCGCAAAATGCGCATCTGCACCTGGTTGTAGAGGATGGCCGAGAAGCCAGCCTCGTCGCCCTCTGCATTCGCAGCGCGACGTCCCCACAAGTACCAGACCGTGGCAAGCGGCCGCTGTCCGGCGAGGTCCCAGGCCATACCTAAGGCCGAGGCAATGCGCCAAGCCGATGCGTTTTCGACAGGTACGGCAAATACGGCGGCCGCATGAACAACAACGCTATCTACGTCGCGATCAACAAAAGCCATCTGCGCTAACCACGCCTCACATAGCACCGAGAGAGACTCCAACCTTCCCGCCTGCGCCAGCACCAGCGCCCGGCGCACGCGATCACGGGCGCCGCCGCCGAAGGAATTGAAGTAGGCAGCCAGGCCTTCAGCCAGGTGCAGCCAGGCTGCCAGCTCGATGTTGGGGTGCACCAGCGCGCGCCCCTGCAGACGGTTGAGTTCCTTGCGAGCCTCCACCACGTGGCCGTGGCGCAGCCACAGGATCGCCCGCTGCGCCTGCAGGACGGCGCAACGTGCCGGCACGACCGCGGCGGCCGCAATATCACTCTCCAGCCGCTGAGCCAGCCGACTGCGGAGCCTGGGCGTGCTCATGCGGTCAAGCGTTGCAGCGCTTCCTCGTACTTCTGCACCGTCCGGGCAATCACCTCCGCAGGCAGGGCGGGCGCGGGCGCCGTCTTGGGCCAGGGCCGTCCGTCCACCAGCGCCTGCTCCAGCCAGTCGCGCACGAACTGCTTGTCATAGCT
>SEEY01000926.1 GCA_004211235.1 Rubrivivax sp. | reverse complement strand
GTCTCCTTGCTTGTTGTAGTTGTGGGTGGTGTGCTGCTTCAGCGGCTGCTTGCCGACAGCCGCCGCTTCAGTTCGGCCACGGCGCTGTCGACGGTCGTCAGCACGCGCAGCCCGGTCGCTTCCTCGCACAGGCTGCGGGCACGCGCCATGCTGAACTGGGCAAGCGCCAGCGTCTTGCAGCCTGCAGCCTGCAGGCGCCGGGCCTGCTCGACGATGAGCCGGTCATGGGCCTGCGCATCGCCGCGATTGAGGGCGTCGAGCGCGCCTTCGGCCAGCGCGCACTGCAGTGCGACGGCCTCCGGAAACTCGGGCGGCATGGAGCTGAGCGTCGGGCCGAAGGTGGCAATCAGCCCGACCGGGCCGGGCGCCGCGGCGGAGTCCGCCACCATCGCTTCGTTCGGCTTGAGCACCGGCATCGGGGCGTAATGGCGTGCCACGGACTCGATGCAGGGACCGAAGGCGGAGCAGGTGAACAGGATGGCCTCGGCGCCGGTGCCGACCGCATAGTCGGCTAGGTCGCGAAAGCGTTGTGTCATGGTCTCGTCGAGGCCGCGGCCGGAGGCGGCCAGGTCGGCTGACAGCGAGTCGTCGAGCAGGTTCATGCGGGTGGCGTCGGGCCAGTCGCGGGCCATGGCCTGGTTGATCGGGTCCACCGAGTGGCTAAGGGCGTGTATCAATGCAATGCGTGGCATGGGTCTTCCAGGGTCAATGAGGGTGGCATGGGCGGCGGTGCGCGCTTCAGTCGTCGGCGATCTTCGGCAGCTCCGGCGCCAGCAGGCACAGGCCGGCCATCAGCAGGTCGTCGTAGCGCTTGCGTTCGGCGGCGATGCTCTCCGGCGTCCACTGGTAGAAGCCTTCGCCGGTCTTCATGCCCAGCCGGCCGCTTTCGAGCCGTTCCGTCAGCGCGCGGGCGGGCACGGTATTGGTCGCCAGCGACGGGTACATGGTGGCGGCGGCGGGACAGTGCACGTCGATGCCTGCATGGTCGCGCTGCAGCACCGGGCCGGCCGCAAGGAAGCGGAAGCCGAAGCCGAAACGCACCGCGGCGTCGACGTCTTCCGGCGTGGCGATGCCTGCATCGATCATTGCAAATGCCTCGCGCGCCATTGCATGCTGCAGGCGGTTCGCCAGGAAGCCCGGCAGGTCGCGCCGTACCAGCACCGGCACCATGCCGCAGCCGCGCATGAACGCCGACAGCGACTCGGCCAGCGGCGGCGACGAGCGCTCGCCCAGCACGACCTCGACCAGCGGCACCAGGTGCGCCGGCATGAAGAAATGCAGGCCCAGCATGCGCTGCGCCGACGCCAGCCCTTCGGCGATCGCCGAAATCGGGAAGCTGGAACTGTTGCTGCAGAACAGGGTGTCGGGCCTGGCGCGCTTTTCCAGTTCGGCAAACAGCGCCTGCTTGGGCGCCAGCTTCTCCGGGATGCATTCGATCACCAGGTCGACCGCCTGCCAGTCGACGTCGTCCATCGACGCGCAGGCCGAGACAAGGTGGCGCCTGTGGGAAGCGTCCAGATTCTGCAGGCCGCTGTCCAGGTAAGCACCCAGCCTCTCGCGCCGCGC
>SEEY01000925.1 GCA_004211235.1 Rubrivivax sp. | reverse complement strand
CTTCTGCTGCTGCGGTGTGGCGCTGGCGGCGTCGGCCGCGGGTTTCGTGCGCAGGCATTCCTTCATGAAGGCCTTGCGTTCGTCGCCCTTCTTGTCGCCAGCCTCCTTGTTGCAGCTGCCCATCCGGGATTGCTGGGCCGTGTCGGGCTTGTCGGCCGCCTGCGCGCCGAGAGCGGCCAGGCCGAGAGCGAGTGCGAGGGTGAAGCGGATCATCGGGGTCTCCTTCCTCTGGAGTGAATGGCCGGCGGATTCAAGCACGCGCGGCCTGCCGCGCCTAGACGGGTTCCACCGGGCACTAGTCGAGTCAGAGGATGCGCCGCGGATGCGCCAGCGCCTCGTGCGCGGCGTGCAGCCGGCGCACCAACACACGGATGAAACCGCGATCGAAGCGGTGCTGGCATTCGGGGCTCAACTGCTCGACCGACTCCGGCGTGAAGCAGATCGTGATGCACTCGTGCGTGACGCGGATGTCGGTGCTGTGGCGCCGCAGGTCGGGATTGGGCGCGAGGTAGGCCATCTCGCCGACCGACGTGCCCTGGCCGAGCGTGGCTACCAGCCGCCCGTCGCGGTACACCTCGACCTCGCCCTGCGCAATGATGTGGAAGCTGTTGCCTTCCTGCCCGCGGCGGAACAGCGCGTGGCCCACCGGGTAGCGCCTCCAGCGTGCGCGGCGCACCACCTCCCAGAGCTGCACATCGCCGAACTCGGAGAAGAACTCCAGCGAGCGGAGCATGTTGAAGCGCTCGGAGTCGCGCACTTCGCCGAGCCGGTTCAGCGGCACCTGCTGGCTGGCCACCAGCGCCGAAAGCGCCTGCGCGAACTCGTCCCAGCTCGCGAAGCGGTCGTGCGGGCCCTTGGCCAGCGCCCGCTGCACGACGGCGTCCAGCGCGGCGGTGACGCCTTCGCGCTGGCCCACCAGGGGCAGCGGCGGCTGGTGGTAGATCTGGTGCATCAGCGCCATCTGGTGCGGCGCGTCGAAGGGCGGCTTGCCGCAGATCAGGTGGTAGAGCACGGCGCCCAGGGCGTAGATGTCGGCGCGGCAGTCGACGTCGGCGCCGTCGATCTGCTCGGGCGGCATGTAGGCGAGCGAGCCGACGCGGTGGATCTGCGTCGCGTCGGCATGCAGGTTCAGCGCGGAGCCGAAGTCGGTCACCTTCACATCCACCACCTGGCCGGCGGCGTCCAGCACGGCCAGCAGGTTGGCGGGCTTCACGTCGCGGTGGATGACGCCCTGACGGTAGACGTAGTTCAACGCCATCGCGCACTTGAAGGCCAGCTCGACGATCTGGTCCAGCGCCAGCAGCCGGTCGCTGCGGCAGAAGTGCTTGAGCGTGACGCCCGGCACGTACTCCATCACGAGGTAGGGCGCCGCCTCCTCGGCGACCGCATCGAGGATGGCGGCGACGTTGGGGTGGTGCAGCCGCCCGGCAAGCGCCGCCTCGGCGCTGAAGAAGCGGTTGCTGAAGTCGCTGGACGGTGCATCCGCCACCGGCGCCCAGCTGCGCAGGCGCTTGATGGCCACGTCGACATGCTGGAAGGGGTCGCGCGCCAGGAAGACGTCGCTGG
>SEEY01000924.1 GCA_004211235.1 Rubrivivax sp. | reverse complement strand
GCTCGAACAGCAGGCGCATCGGGTCGCCCTCGTAGCCGAAGGCCGGCTGGATGCCGACGAAGACATTGCCGAAGCGCTCGCCCAGCACAAAGATGTGGCTGCCGTCGCTCTGCTGCTTGCCGGGCGACGGGCCCCATTGCGCCTCGATCTCCTTGAGGTGCTTCTCGCGCCGCAGGTGCTCATTGGCGGGGATGCGGTGGTGCACATTGGCCATCGCGCCGAAGCGGGCCGCGTTGCCGGTGATGATGCTTTCCCGCAGCGCGTCGACGGACGCCGGCATGTCCACCGTGTAGCCCTCGCGCGCCATCGCCGCCAGCGTGTTGAACAGCGACTCGAACACCGACAGGAAGGCGGCCGTGCCGGTGGCGCCGGCGTTCGGCGGGAAGTTGAAGATGACGGCGGCCACGCGGCGCTCGGCGCGCTCGCTGCGGCGCAGGTCGACGAGCTTGCCGACGCGGGCGGCGAGGGCGTCTGCGCGCTCGATGCAGCTGTGCATGTCGTGCGCGTCCACTTCGTTGTCGAAGCGGCAGGCGTGGCTGCAGCCGGTGCAGGCGATGTGGGCGGCGTTGGCGCGGCCGCCGAAGACCATCGCGCCGGTCGCGCCGTCCAGTTCGGGGATGGCCACCATGATGGTGGACTCCACCGGCAGCAGGCCGCGCGAGGAGCCGCCCCACTGGTCCAGCGTCTGGAACTCGACCGGGTGCACCGCGAGGTAGGGCACGTCCAGCGCGGCGAGCACGTCCTCGGCCGCCTTGGCATCGTTGTAGGCCGGGCCGCCGACGAGGGAGAAGCCGGTCAGCGATACCAGCGCATCGACGAGCGTGCGGCCGTCCTTGGCTTGGAAGTACTGGGCGATGGCGGGCCGCTGGTCCAGTCCGGTGGCGAAGGCCGGAATGACGCGCAGGCCGCGGGCCTCCAGCGCGGTGATGACGCCGTTGTAGTGGTCGGCATTGCCGGCCAGCAGGTAGGAGCGCATCAGCAGCAGGCCGACCGTGCCGCGCGTGCCGGTGGTGGCCACCTTGGGCAGGGCCTCGGGCAGCGTCGACATCAGGCCGACGGCGCTGGCGTGGCTCATGCGCGGGTGGTACAGGCCCACCTCGGGGTACTCGATGGGCTGCATGGGCTGGGCCGTCGCACGCAGCGCCTTGCGGGGGCCGTCAGCGTAGCGCTCCACCAGCAGCCTCACCATGTTGGCGATGTTGTCCTGCGAGCCGGCCAGCCAGTACTGCAGCGTCAGGAAATAGGCGCGCACGTCCTGGGCCGTGCCGGGGATGAAGCGCAGGATCTTGGGCAGCATGCGCAGCGTCTTCATCTGCTGGGCGCCCGCTGTTCCTTGTCCCTTGCCCTTGCTGCCGTCGGCCTTGCCCGGCGGCTTGCCGCGCAGCCGCTTCAGGAAGGCCATCGCGCCGGTGGCCGGTGCCGACATGTCGAACTTGCCCATGCGGGTCAGCTTGGTCACCTCACCAGCAGACATCGCGCAGACCATCGCGTCGCAGTGCTCACGGCGCGCCCGCAGGTCGGCCAGGATGGGCAAAAAATGGTCTTCCAGGAACAGCATCGACGCGATGACG
>SEEY01000923.1 GCA_004211235.1 Rubrivivax sp. | reverse complement strand
GCTCAAGGCCGGCTTGCCCGCGGTCGCCGGCCTTGTCAGCGCCCTTGTCGCCATCGGCGCGTTGGCGGGCTGGGCGCTCGGCATCGGCTACCTGACCTCGGTCTTTCCCGGCCTGCCCACGATGGTGCCGATGACGGCGCTGCTGACCCTGCTGGCCAGCGCATCGCTGTGGCGCCTTCGCGAGATGCGAAGCCGGCGCGCGCGCGTGGCGGCCGGGCTGCTGACGGCGGCGTCGCTGGCGATCCTGCTGGCGCATGCGACCGGGGTCCCCTTGCCCTTCGTCGTGCGCGGCAGCGCGGCGGGCGCGCGCACCTTGGCCTCGCCGGTCACCGCCCTCATGTTCTGCGTGCTCGGCGCCGGCCTGCTCGCGATGGGCCGCCCGCGCCACGTGCGCCATGGCCAGGTGCTGGCGCTCGGCGTGCTGCTGCTGGCGCTGCTGACCCTGGCCGGCTACGTGTTCCGCGACACCTTCCTGTACCAGCTGCTGCCCGGCAAGGGCACCTCGATCCTGACCACCACGGCGCTGATCCTGCTGTCGACGGCGGTGCTGGCGCTGCGTCCCAACGAAGGGATCATGGTGGCGCTGGCCGGCCCCGATCCCGGGGCCTGGATCGCACGCCGCCTGCTGCTGTCGGCGCTGACCATGCCGCTGCTGCTGGGCATGGCCGTCGCCGTCATGCTGCGGGTGAAGGCGATCGACGTCGCCACCGCGATCGCCTTCCTGGTCTGGGGCATGGTGGTGCTGTTCACCATTGCGGTGTGGCGCTTCGCGCTGATGCTGTACCGGATCGAGGCGGCGCGCCGCCTGGCCGAACTGGAACGCCAGGCCGCGCTCGTATCGCTGCGCGAGGCCGACGCCAACAAGGACGATTTCGTCGCGCTGCTGGCGCACGAGCTGAGGAATCCGCTGGCGCCGATCCGCGCCGCGGCCGAGCTGCTGCGCATCCAGAACGGGGCCGATCCGGCCCAGCTGCGCCGTACCGCCGACATCATCGGCCGCCAGACCGACCATATCGCGCACCTGGTCGACGACCTGCTCGACGCCTCGCGCGTGCGGCGCGGCCTGATCACGCTGACCCGGGTGCCGGTCGACCTGCGCCAGGCCGTGTGCGATGCCGTCGAGCAGATCAAGCCGCAGGTCGCGCGCCGGCGCCACGCGCTGCAGGTCGAACTGGGCACGATCCATCCGTCCGTGCTGGGCGACCACAAGCGGCTGGTGCAGGTGGTGGCCAACCTGATCGGCAATGCCGCCAAGTACACGCCCGAGGACGGCGCCATCCGCGTCGAGATGCGGCCGGGGCCGGACAGCGTCGAGGTCAGCGTGGCCGACAACGGCATCGGCATCGACGCCGCGCTGCTGCCGCGCGTGTTCGATACCTTCATGCAGGCCACGCGCACGGCCGGACGCGCCGATGGCGGACTCGGCCTCGGGTTGGCGCTGGTGCGGCACCTGGTCGAGCTGCACGAGGGCCGGGTCGAGGCGCACAGCGCCGGGGCCGGGCAGGGCAGCACCTTCATCGTTATCCTGCCGCTGCTGCGAAATTAAGGTCGTCCGCGCGCAGGGGGAACGA
>SEEY01000922.1 GCA_004211235.1 Rubrivivax sp. | reverse complement strand
CGCTGGAGAGCCGGTAGCGGTGGACGGCCACCACATAGCCCGCGCGCGCCAGTTCCTCGCCGAAGTCGTCCATCCAGGTGTCGTCGGTGCGCACGAAGCCGCCGCCGGGCGTGAGCACGAGCAGCGGGCGCTTGCCCGCCGTGTCGCCCTTGGGCTCGAAGACGCGCATCGTCAGCTTCTCGACCTTGCCGTCCAGGTTGTTCACGTTCTCGGCAAACACCAGGTTGCCGTGGCGCACGTGCTCCGCAAAGACGGTGTTGAGGTAGCGGCGCGGCGCGGCGCGGTCTTCCTCGGCGTGGCTGGCGGGGCTGCCGAGCAGGCCAGCACAGAGCGCGGCGAGTTGCAGGGCGACGGCGACAAGGCGGTGTTGCATCGGGCGGGTCCGGAGGTGGGGTTGAGGGTGGCGCACGATACGCCGCGTTGGCGGACTCGGCCCGCCTGACGGGCACCCCGCACGCCGGTCAACAAACCTGTGGATTGCACGCGCAAGCCCCCAAAACATACTCGCGTCGCCCTGCTGGACGGGTCAATCCGGACCCGACGCGGAAGGTTTCCGCCGAGCCGGTGAACAGGGCCTGATGTGAACCCACTCTGAGGAGAGGCGCCAATGACTGCCGCTGCAAATCATCGTTTCTGGATCGACGTGAGCCTCGAGTGTGTTCGGCGCGACCACACGGAGGGGCCGGGCGACCAGACCGGGCCCTTCCGCACCGCGCGCGCGCTGGGCATGGCGCTGGCGGCGCCCTACGAGGTCCATGCCCTCGCGACGGGGCGAGCACCACTGCTGGCGGTCTGCGCCGCGCAGGGCTTCGTGGAACTGAAAGGCGCCGCCCTGGAGGTGGCTGCGTGCGCCGCCTGCGCCGAGTTGCTCACGCTGCGCTATCCCTACCAGGCTGCGCTGCTGAACGGGGAATGGCTCAATTGGCTCAGTGCCAGCGGCCATGTGGCGAAATACGCCGCACAAGAAGCGCTCGGCCGCTCGGTCGGCAAGGCCATCCATGCCCTGGGCGCCGACGACGCCCGCCACGCGGCCGGCAACATGTACAGCCCGTCCGGCCTGCCCTACACGCACGAGGCGCCGCCGACGCAGCCCGGTCAAACCTTCGCCGGCGCCGACTGGGGCTCGGCCGCGCGGCTGGTGACCACCCATGTGGCCGGATTTCCACAGCCACCGGGCCGCATGTCCGCGACACAGGTGAAGGCCGATTCGCACTACCAGGCCGACTTCGCCCGCGTTGTCGACAAGGGCAGCATCAACTCGACCAGCCGCACGGAAGATGTCGAGGAGTTCATCGGCATTGCCTGGGGCTACGACGGCCCGCCCAAGCTGGGCACGCCGCCCCGCCTGTACATGCAGGCCGTGCTCAGCGTGCTGGACCGTCTGGCTCAAGCGCCGGCCGGCGCCCCGAGGCTGACGCTGGCCGAAGAGCTGGAGATCATTGCCGGCGTGGGCCTGGCCATGGCGGAGGCAGGCATCGATGCCTGGCACTACAAATACGCGCCGACGCACATGATGTGGCGGCCGGCCGTGGGCGTGCGCAAGGCCGATCCCGCACATGGGACGGTGCCGGT
>SEEY01000921.1 GCA_004211235.1 Rubrivivax sp. | reverse complement strand
GCCGTCCCTGGCCGACTTCCAGGACCGCTTTGCCGAAGCGCTGCTGGCCGACGGCGACGCCGACGGCAGGCTGGCGACCCAGCCCGGCTTTGCGGTCCATCGCAACACCGTGATGAAAGGCTGGGTGGATGCGCTGGCAGCCAACTACCCGTCGGTACTGCGCCTGGTCGGCGAAGCATTCTTCCGCACGGCCGCCGTTGCTTATGCACGCACGCATCCGACCGCCGACCCGCGCCTGTGGTGCTATGGCGCAGGCTATGCCGATTTCCTGGCAACGTATGCGCCGGCGGCTGCGCTGGCCTACTTGCCCGGCGTCGCCCGGCTGGACCGCTACTGGACCGAGGCGCATGGCGCGGCAAGCGCGCCCGTGCTCGACGCGGTCACGCTTGCAAGCCTGTCCCCGGCACAACTGGCGCAGTGCAGGCTGGCGCCGCATCCGTCGGCGCGCTGGGCCTGGTTTGCCGGGCAGCCGGTCTACACGCTGTGGCGGCGCAACCGGGAAGCAAACGGCAGCGAGGACAGCGCCGCGCTGGACTGGCAAGGCGAAGGCGCGATGTTGCTGCGGCCCGGCGCCAGCGTGACCTGGCGCTCGCTGGATGCCGCCGGATGCGCCTTCATGGATGCCTGCGCACAGGAACAGCCGCTGGGCATGGCCGCCGCCGCGGCAGTGGCGGCAGACGCGCATGCCGATATCGCCGCACTGCTGGCCGTGCTGCTGCAGGACGGCGCCTTTATTGCAACACACATCGAAACCTGAACCCATGAGGAAGGATGCATCATGCACACCGCTAGCGCCCGTACCACCGTCGATGAACCCGCGTCCGGCCTGCGCGCCGGCTGGAACCGGCTGGCTGCCGCACTGGAGCGCCTGCTGCCGCATGACCTGCTGGCGCTGGTCGCCCGGCTTGGCATTGCCGCGGTGTTCTTCCTCTCCGGGCGCACCAAGGTCGACGGCTGGCTGACGGTCAGCGACGGCGCCCACGCGCTGTTTCGCGACGAATACCGCCTGCCGCTGCTGCCGCCCGAACTGGCGGCGCACCTTGCCGCGTATGCCGAGCACCTGTTCCCGGTGCTGCTGGTGCTGGGCCTGCTGACGCGGCTGTCGGCGCTGGCCCTGCTGGGCATGACGGCAGTGATCCAGGGATTCGTCTATCCTGATGCGTGGCCCACGCATCTGTCATGGGCTGGACTGCTGCTCTACCTCGTCGCGCGCGGGCCCGGCCGCCTGTCGCTCGACCGGCTGCTGCGCCTGCGCTGACACCGTTATGCAACCTTCAAGGAGCATTAGATGAAAACACTATTTGCCAGCCTCGTGCTGTTGACGGCGCAAGGTCTTGCCGCGGCCGCCGACGCCCCTGCCGCTGCTGCGCCGCCGGGCCAGAGCGCCACCGCCATCTTTGCCGGCGGCTGCTTCTGGTGCACCGAGGCCGATTTCGAGAAACTGCCCGGCGTGATCGAGGCCGAGTCGGGCTACCTCAACGGCAAGTCCAGGAACCCTACCTACGAGCAGGTCAGCGCCGGCCGGAGCGGCCATACCGAGGCGGTGCGGGTGCGCTACGACCCGGCAAAGGTC
>SEEY01000178.1 GCA_004211235.1 Rubrivivax sp. | reverse complement strand
CGCCGCAAGAGCGCCAGCTACGAAATCATCGGCCGGCCCGGCACGCAGTGGGCGTCCCTCTTCGAGACGCTGGCCACCAACGTCGGCGAGGCGCCACCCGTGCGCCCCAAGCCGCAGACGCAGGACCAACTGCTCGGCCTGTTCTCGGCCGAGGTGACCGGCCGCGACTTCCAGATGGAGCCGGCGACGCTGTTCGACATGGTGGGCAAGACGGAACTCGTCAAGCCGACGCTCGAAGTGGTCTACGACGCGGCCTGACCATGTCGAACTGCCACGCAACTCCGGAGATGGCCCTGGCGCAAAGCCAGACCCAGAGCGAAGCGACGCGCGTCACGCTGGAGCGCTACGCCGCCGACTACCCCAAGGGCCCGCATGACCAGCCGCAGAGCATGTGCCCGGCCTTCGGCGCACTGCGCGTCGGCCTGCGCATGCGGCGCACGGCCACCATCCTCAGCGGCTCGGCCTGCTGTGTCTACGGGCTGACCTTCACGTCGCACTTCTACGGCGCCAAGCGCAGCGTCGGCTACGTGCCCTTCAACAGCGAGAGCCTCGTGACGGGCAAGCTGTTCGAGGACATCCGCGAGGCCGTGCATGCCCAGGCCGATCCGGCCAAGCTCGATGCGCTGGTCGTCATCAACCTGTGCGTGCCCACCGCCAGCGGCGTGCCGCTGCAACTGCTGCCCAAGCAGATCAACGGCGTGCGCATCATCGGCATCGACGTGCCCGGCTTCGGCGTGCCCACGCATGCCGAGGCCAAGGATGTGCTGGCGGGCGCGATGCTGAAGTACGCCCGCGGCGAGGCCGAGAGCGGCCCGGTCAGCGCGCCCACCGGCTGGCAGGAGAAGCGCCAGGCTGGCCGCCCGACCGTGAGCCTGCTCGGCGAGATGTTCCCGGCGGACCCGGTCGTGCTGGGCATGCTGCTGGAGCCCATGGGCCTGGCCGCCGGCCCGGTGGTGCCGACGCGCGAATGGCGCGAGCTCTACGCCGCGCTGGACTGCTCGGTCGTCGCGGCCATCCACCCCTTCTACACGGCCTGCGTGCGCGAGTTCGAGGCGGCAGGCCGGCCGGTCATCGGCTCCGCGCCGGTGGGGCATGACGGCACCGAGGCCTGGCTGCAGGCCATCGGCATGGCGGCCAATGTGCCGCAGGCGAACATCGATGCAGCCAAGCAGCGCTTCCTCCCGGCGATCAAGGCAGCGTTGGCTCGCGCGCCGATCAAGGGTCGCGTGACGGTCAGCGGCTACGAGGGGTCGGAGCTGCTGGTGGCGCGCCTGTTGATCGAGAGCGGCGCCGAGGTGCCCTACGTCGGCACCGCCTGCCCGCGCACCCGCTGGAGCGACCCCGACCGCGAATGGCTGCAGGCCCGTGGCGTGCACGTGCAGTACCGCGCCTCGCTCGAGCAGGACCTGGCGGCCGTGGCCGAGTTCAAGCCGGACCTGGCCATCGGCACCACGCCCGTCGTGCAGAAGGCCAAGCAGATGGCGTTGCCGTCGCTCTACTTCACCAACCTCATCTCGGCGCGCCCGCTGATGGGCCCGGCCGGTGCCGGCTCGCTGGCCACGGTCGTCAACGCGGCCATGGCCAACAAGCACCGCTTCGACCAGATGCGCGAGTTCTTCGGCGAGACGGGGCAGGGCGACCGCGCCGGCGTCTGGACCGAGACGCCCGTGCTGCACCCCGAGTTCCGCGCCGACACGCGGCGGCAGGTCATCAAGATCCAGAAGCGCCGGCAAGCGGAGCAGATGGTATGAGCCTAGTCCTCGACCACGACCGGGCCGGCGGCTACTGGGGCGCCGTCTACGTGTTCACCGCCATCAAGGGCCTGCAGGTCGTCATCGACGGCCCCGTGGGCTGCGAGAACCTGCCGGTGACCTCGGTGCTGCACTACACCGACGCGCTGCCGCCGCATGAGCTGCCCATCGTCGTGACCGGCCTGGCCGAGGAGCAGTTGGGCCGCGAGGGCACCGAGGGCGCCATGAAGCGCGCCCATGCGGCGCTCGACCCCGATCTGCCCAGCGTCGTCGTCACCGGCTCCATCGCCGAGATGATCGGCGGCGGCGTGACGCCCGAGGGCACCAACATCGCCCGCTTCCTGCCGCGCACCATCGACGAAGACCAGTGGCAATGCGCCAACCGCGCGATGTTCTGGCTGTGGACGGAATACGGCGTCAAGAAGGTGCCGGCGCGCAAGCCCTTTGCCGAGCGGCCCGCCGGCGAGAAGCCGCGCGTCAACATCATCGGCCCCTGCTACGGCCAGTTCAACAGCGCCAGCGATCTGCACGAGATCCGCCGCCTCATCGAAGGCATCGGCGCCGAGGTCAACATGGCCTTCCCGCTGGGCAGCCATGTGGCCGACGTCGCGAAGCTGGCCGACGCGGACGCCAATGTCTGCATGTACCGCGAGTTCGGCCGCCTGCTCTGCGAGGCGCTGGACCGGCCCTATCTGCAGGCGCCCATCGGCCTGCACAGCACCACCGCCTTCCTGCGCCAGCTGGGCGAACTGCTGCACCTCGATCCCGAGCCCTTCATCGAGCGCGAGAAGCACACCACCATCAAGCCGATCTGGGACCTGTGGCGTTCGGTCACGCAGGACTTCTTCGGCACGGCCAGCTTCGCCGTCGTGGCCAGCGAAACCTATTCGCGCGGCCTGCGTCATTTCTTCGAAGACGAACTCGGCCTGCCCTGCAACTTCGCGGTGGCCCGCAAGCCCGGCGAGAAGACCGACAACGCCGCCATCCGCGCGCTGGTGCATGAGAAGCCGCCGCTGGTGATGTACGGCAGCTTCAACGAGCGCATGTATCTGGCCGAGGCGGCCAGCACGGGGCCGATGAAGCCGGCCTTCATTCCCGCCTCCTTCCCCGGTGCGCTGATCCGCCGGGCTACCGGCACGCCCTTCATGGGCTATGCCGGCGCGACCTATCTCGTGCAGGAGTTCTGCAACGCGCTGTTCGACGCGCTCTTCCACATCCTGCCGCTGGCCACCGACCTCGACCGCGCTCCGCCCACGCCGGCGCGCGCCCTGCCGGAGATGGACTGGAGCGACGACGCCAAGGAACTGCTGGACGAATTGCTGGAGGCGCAGCCGGTGCTGGTGCGCATCTCGGCCGCCAAGCGGCTGCGGGACCGGGCGGAGGCTGCGGCGCGTGCGCGTGGCGCTGCCGCCGTGGCGGTTGAAGACATTGAAGGTCATACGCGGAAGCTGGCCGCGGCGGCCATCGGGGCGCTGGCTTGAAAGCCCTGCCTGAACGACTTGCCGTGGGCCTGCTGCCACGGAAGTCCCTGCCGCGCGGGAGCTGCGCGGTGTTGGCCGGAGGAGTCCTCCCCAGGCCATTTTTGAGGAGCGATCGATATGGCTGAAAGCAGAACAGGCTCGTTGTCCGGGCTGACTGAAAACGAAGCCCGGGAATTCCACGGCATCTTCATGACCAGCTTCATCGGCTTCACGGCGATTGCCGCGGTGGCCCATGTGCTGGTGTGGATGTGGCGTCCCTGGCTCTGAAACCCGTTTGAAAGGTTGTCGCCATGGCTGAGATCACGACCGTTCCTGTGAGCAACCCTGCGTTGCAGGACTCCAAGGCTTTTGAAGCGCTGTTCTTCATGAGCTTTGTATTCGTGTTCCTGATCGCGCTCGCCGCCCAGGTGCTGTTCCTGAAGTGGCGCACGTGGTTGCCTGGCGCAGAGGGTGAGAAATCACTGATCAAGGGTGTGCGGTCGGGTGTCTACACCTTCCTGTCCCACCTGAACTAGGAGAGAAAAGCATGTGGAAGATTTGGTTGCTGTTCGACCCGCGCCGAGCGCTGGTCGCGTTGTTTGCGTTCCTGTTCGTACTGGCACTGGTGATTCACTTCGTGCTGCTGAGTACCAACAAGTTCAACTGGCTCGACGGGCCCCGGACGCAGGCGGTGAGCCAGAACTCATCGATGCCTGCGCCGGCGCCGAAGTAGTCGTCGCGCTGAAGAGAAACACGGCGCGGGCTCTGCCCCGCGTCGTGCCCCGAATGCACAGGGGTCTCCGCTTGCCGCGGAGCCTCCTCCACCTGAGGTGGCAAGCATGGCCATGCTGAACTTCGAAAGAAAGTACCGCGTCCGCGGCGGGACCCTGTTGGGAGGCGACTTGCTCGACTTCTGGGTCGGACCCTTCTACGTGGGCTTCTTCGGCCTGACGACGGCGTTCTTCTCGCTGGTCGGCATCCTGCTGATCGTCTGGGGCGCCTCGCAGGGCGGCACCTGGAACCTCTGGCAGATCAGCATCGCGCCGCCCGACCTGAAATACGGCCTCGGCATGGCGCCGCTGATGGAGGGCGGGCTGTGGCAGCTCGTCACCGTCTGCGCCACCGGCTCCTTCATCTCCTGGGCGCTGCGCGAGGTGGAGATCTGCCGCAAGCTCGGCATCGGCTATCACGTGCCGTTCGCCTTCGCGGTCGCCATCCTGGCCTACGTCACGCTGGTCATCATCCGGCCGCTGCTGATGGGCGCCTGGGGCCACGGCTTCCCGTACGGAATCATGAGTCACCTCGACTGGGTGTCCAACACGGGCTACCAGTACCTGCACTTCCACTACAACCCGGCGCACATGCTGGCGGTGAGCTTCTTCTTCGCCACCACCTTCGCGCTGAGCCTGCACGGCGCGCTGATCCTGTCGGCGACCAACCCCGGCAAGGGCCAGGTGGTGAAGACGGCCGAGCACGAGAACACCTTCTTCCGCGATGCCATCGGCTATTCGATCGGCACGCTGGGCATCCACCGCCTGGGGCTCTTCCTGGCCCTGTCGGCCGGTTTCTGGAGCGCCGTCTGCATCGTCATCAGCGGGCCGTTCTGGACGCGCGGCTGGCCCGAGTGGTGGAGCTGGTGGCTCAACCTGCCGGTCTGGAAATGAGGAGAACCCACCATGGCTGAATATCAGAACCTCTTCACCAGCGTGCAGGTCACCGCGCCGTCCTATCCGGGCGTGCCGCTGGGCAGCGACGAGTACCAGCGCGAGGGCAAGGGCCTGCACTCGCACCTGCTCGGCCGCATCGGCGATGCGCAGCTCGGCCCCATCTACCTGGGCTGGCTGGGCGTGTGCTCGCTGATCTGCGGCTTCATCGCCATCGAGATCATCGGGTTGAACATGTGGGCCTCGGTCGGCTGGGACCCGATCCAGTTCGCGCGCCAGCTGTTCTGGCTCGCGCTGGAGCCGCCGCCGCCGGCGTATGGCCTGCACCTGCCGCCGCTCAACGAGGGCGGCTGGTGGCTGATGGCGGGCTTCTTCCTGACGTCATCCATCCTGCTGTGGTGGGTGCGCATGTACCGCCGGGCCGTCAAGCTTGGCATGGGCACGCACGTGGCCTGGGCCTTCGCGGCGGCCATCTGGCTGTACCTCGTGCTGGGCTTCATCCGCCCGCTGCTGATGGGCAGTTGGGGCGAGGCGGTGCCGTTCGGCATCTTCCCGCACCTGGACTGGACGGCGGCCTTCTCGCTGCGCTACGGCAACCTGTTCTACAACCCCTTCCACATGCTCAGCATCGCCTTCCTGTACGGCAGCACGCTGCTGTTCGCGATGCACGGCGCCACCATCCTGGCGGTCAGCCGCTTCGGTGGCGAGCGCGAGATCGAGCAGATCACCGACCGCGGCACGGCCAGCGAGCGCGCCGCGCTGTTCTGGCGCTGGACGATGGGCTTCAACGCGACGATGGAGTCCATCCACAAGTGGGCCTGGTGGTTCGCGGTGCTGTGCCCACTGACCGGCGGCATCGGCATCCTGCTGACCGGCACGGTCGTGGACAACTGGTACCTCTGGGGCGTCAAGCACGGCCTGGCGCCGACGTACCCGGCGGTGTTCCCGCCGGCGCTGGACCCGTCCCTGCAACTGCCGGCGGTGCAACCATGAGCCGCAAGCAGCTCAGGCGCTGGGCGAGCGCCATGTCGGCCGGGCTTCGCGAGGGCCTCGGCGGGCCGGCGTTGCACCTGGCCATCCAGGCGCATCTGCCGGTGCAGGTGGCGGGCCATCAGGCCGCATCGCAGGCCGCGGGCGCAGGGCTCGCCGGGCGGGCCAGGCCTTTGTCGGGAGAGCATGCATGAACAGGTTCCACGTCACACTCCTGGGCCTCACGATGGTGTGCGGCCTGCTGGCCGGATGCGAGCGCCCGCCGATCGAGACCGTGCAGCGCGGCTATCGCGGCACGGGCATGGAGCAGGTCTACAACCCGCGCACGCTCGCCGAGCAGGCCGCCAGCAACGAGGCGCCCGCGCCGCTCGAAGCGGCGTCGCCGGACGGCCCCAAGGCCGGGCAGATCTACCAGAACGTCAAGGTGCTGGGCAACCTCAGCGTCGGCGAGTTCAACCGCACCATGGTCGCCATGACCAGCTGGGTGGCGCCCAAGCAAGGCTGCGTGCATTGCCACAACGCCGCCAACTTCGCCGACGACTCGCTCTACACCAAGATCGTGGCGCGCCGCATGCTGGTGATGACGCAGACCGTCAACAGCCAGTGGCAGAGCCACGTCGGCAAGACCGTCGTGACCTGCTACACCTGCCACCGCGGCGAGCCGTTGCCCAAGGAAGTCTGGTTCCAGCCACTGCTGCCGAAGGGCGCCAACGACTTCGCCGGCAACAAGGCCGGGCAGAACGCGCCTGCCGCGAGCGTCGGCCTGGCCGCCTTGCCCAACGACCCGTTCACGCCTTTCCTGCTCAATGCGGAAAACATCCGCGTGGCCGGAACCGCGGCGCTGCCGGCCGGCAACCGCCAGTCCATCAAGCAGGCGGAGTGGACCTACGGGCTCATGATGCACATGTCCAAGTCGCTGGGTGTGAACTGCACCCAGTGCCACAACACCCGCTCGCTCGGGTCCTGGGACAACAGCTCCCCGGCGCGCGTGACGGCGTGGCATGGCATCCGCATGGCGCGCGAGCTGAACCTGGCGTTCATGGTGCCGCTCACCACCACCTTCCCGGCCAACCGGCTGGGGCCGGGCGGCGATGTCGCCAAGGTCAACTGCGCGACCTGCCACCAGGGCGCGCACAAGCCGCTCTACGGCGCGGAGATGGCCAAATTTCACCCCGAGCTGCTCATGACGACGCCGGCAGCCGCGACCCCCGCTTCCGGCGTGGCGACGCTGACGCCCGACGACATGAAGGCGCTGGAGACCCTGCGGCCTGCCGAGACCAAGCCGGCCGCGCCGGGATGAGCCCCGTGCACGTCATTTAGGAAGGGCGGCGCCCGAACGGCGCCTACGTTCAGCGTGTTTGATAATCCATGACGCCTTCGCCGCGGCCGCCTGTGCCCCCGCGACGTCATCACCTGATCGAGACCGCCGGTGCCGACCCCTTCAGACCCCGACCTCAGCGCCCTGTCGCCGCTGGCCAACGAGCTGGCGACACGCGCGATCGTCGTCGCCAGCTCGTTGGCCAGCGGCGACAGGGCGCTGAGGTCGGGGTCTGAAGGGGTCGGCACCGGCGGTCTCGATCAGGTGATGACGTCGCGGGGGCACAGG
>SEEY01000177.1 GCA_004211235.1 Rubrivivax sp. | reverse complement strand
GGCATGAACCAGCTGGTCATCAAGAAGCTCGTCGGCGCCGAACGAGCAGATGACGCCGGTGTCGCCGGCCTGCAGGTCGCTGCGGTGCTGGTGGAAGGCAATGATGGAGCCGGCCGACGCGGTGTTGGCGTATTCGTCCAGGATCAGCGGCGCCACTTCACTGCCGGCGTCGGCGCCGACGAGCTTCTTGATGACCAGCTGGTTCATGCCCTGGTTGGCCTGGTGCAGCCAGTAGCGCCGCACCTGCGTCGGCTCCAGCCCGAGCTTGCCGAGGTGGGTCTCGATGTGGGCGGCCGCCATGGGCACCACTTCCTTGAAGACCTTGCGGCCCTCCTGGTAGAAGGTCAGGTCGCGGTCGCTCGGATCGCGATCCTCGGCGCGGTTCATGAAGCCGAAGTTGTTGCGGATGTTGCTGCTGAACTGCGTGGCCAGCTGGGTGCCGAGGATCTCCCACTGCTCCGGCCCGGTTGCGTCTTCGGCGCGCTCGACGATGACGGCCGTGCAGACGTCACCGAAGATGAAATGGCAGTCGCGGTCCCGCCATTCCAGGTGGGCCGACGTGATCTCGGGGTTCACGACCAGCACGCACTTGCTCGCGCCCGAGCGCACCGCGTTGAAGGCCTGCTCCAGCGCGAAGGTGGCGGAGGAGCAAGCCACGTTCATGTCGAAGCCATAGCCGCCAGCGCCGAGCGCCTGCTGGATCTCGACCGCCATCGCCGGATAGGCGCGCTGCATGTTGGCGCTGGAGCAGAGCACGGCGTCGATGTGCGCACCCGTCTTGTTGGCCTGCGCCAGGGCCTGGCGAGCCGCATCGACGGCAATTTCCGCCATCAGCGAGATCTCGTCGTCGCCACGCGGCGTGAAGCGCGGGTACATGCGCGTCGGGTCGAGCACGCCGCTCTTCTCGACGACGTAGCGCTGCTTGATGCCCGAGGCCTTCTCGATGAATTCGACGCTGGAGTGTGTCAGCGCCACACGCTCGCCGGCTGCAATCGCCTCGGCGTGCTCGGCGTTCTGCAAGTCGGCATAGGCATTGAAGGCCTCGACCAGCTCGGCATTGGTGATGACGTGGGGCGGGCGGTACAGGCCGGTGCCGCTGATGACGACGGGCGGAAATGAAGCTTGCATAGTGAGGACGGAAGCCGCCGCCTGCTGAAGTACGAAGCCTGAAATCTTATCGACCCGGCTCGGCGCCTTTTCTACGCACAAGCCTGGGGCCGGGAACGAGGTGCATGTCCAACCGCGGCGGCTGCAGCGCCAGCCTGGAGTGCGCGCTGTTGCAGGCCACGGCGGGTTGGTCACGCACTGACGAGGACGTCCAGCCCGGGCCGGCGCAGCGTGTCCAGCACCGCCGCGTCCGCCTGGGCCGTGACGATCAGTGTCGCCAGCGCGGCCAGCGGCGCGATGCGGTATGGCGAGACCTTGCCGAGCTTGTCGCTGCTGGCCATCAGCACCGTCTCGGCGGCGCTGGCCATCAACAAGGCCTTGACCTGGGCCTCTTCCGCATCGCCGGTGGACAAGCCGAACGCGGCCTCGATGCCCGTGACGCCGAGGAAATAGCAGTCCGCCCGCAGCGACTGGATGGCCTGTGCCACGCCCGCGCCGACCGCCACGCCGGAATGCTTGAAGAGCCGCCCGCCCAGCAGCAGCACCTCCACGCTCGGGTGTTCGATGAGCGCGGACGCGATGACCGGGCTGTGGGTGGCGACCGTCGCCCGCAAGGCCGGCGGCAGCTGCTGCACCATCGCCAGCGTGCTGGTGCCGCCGTCGACGAAGACAAGCTGTCCGTCGGCGATGAGCGACGCCGCCCGTCTGCCCAGCGCCCGCTTCTCGTCCACCGCGATGGCGCTGCGCCGCGCGAGGTTGGCCAGCGCTGGCGACACCGGCAGGGCGCCGCCATGCACACGCTGCAAGGCGCCGCGGGTGGACAGCTCGCGCAGGTCCCGGCGGATGGTGTCCTCCGACACGTCCAGTCGCTCGGCGAGCTCGCGAGCGAGCACGCGGCCCGCCTGATGCAGTTCGTCCAGGATGGCCAGGTGGCGTTGCTCGGTCAGCATCTGTGGGATTGCATGTTTGTGCGTTATTTTGCATGATTTCAGCCAATCAAGGGAAAACATGCCCACTCAATCACCCGCCCACATCGCCGAGCTGCCCCTGGCCGATCGCGTCCGGGTCCAGCAGGTCAAGCTGCTTTCGGACAACTGGTACACGCTGAAGACCACCCGCTTCGACTTCCTGCGCAGCAACGGCCAGTGGCAGACGCAGCACCGCGAGACCTATGAACGCGGCAACGGCGCGTGCATCCTGCTTTACCAGCGGGCGCGTCGCCGGGTGCTGCTGACGCGGCAGTTCCGCTACCCCGTCTTCGTCAACGGCTGGCAGCAGCTGATGACCGAAGCGGTGGCCGGCCTGCTGGACGAGGCGGACCCGGTCAGCTGCATCCGGGCCGAGGCGCAGCAGGAAGCCGGCGTGCAGGTGCGGGAACCCCAGGCGCTCTTCGAGGCCTACATGAGCCCGGGATCGGTTACCGAGAAGCTGCACTTCTTCGCGGCCGAGTACAAGGACGCCGATCTGGTGGGCGAAGGTGGCGGCCTGGTCGACGAAGGCGAGGACATCGCCCGTTTCGAGCTGGATTTCGACGAAGCCATGCGCCAGGTCGAGGCCGGTGAGATCGTCGATGCCAAGACGCTGCTGCTGCTGCGCTGGGCGCAGCAGCATGTCTTCGGGCCGCGGCTGAGCGAGGGGCCGTTGCTGGTGTTCATTGCCGGGCCTTACCGGAGCGGCACCGGCGACCGAGAGGACGCCATCGCCGCCAACGTCAAGGCCATGCAGGACGCTGCAGTGCAGGTCGCCGCGCTCGGCCATGTGCCGCTGCTGGGCGAATGGGTCACGCTGCCGCTGATCGAGGCGGCGGGCGGCCAACGGGGCGATGCCATCTGGGACCGCTTCTTCCACCCTCACGCTCAGGCCGTGCTGCAGCGCTGCGACCTGCTGCTGCGCATCGGCGGTGATTCGGACGGCGTCGACCGCATGGTCAAGGCAGCGCTGGCACAGGGCCTGCCGGTGCACTACGGCCTGGACCACCTCAGGGCAACGGCAACTGCGTAGAATCAATCACCGGGCCCAAATTTTGTCTTCGGCCCGGCGCGTCGCGCCTTAACTTCGCAAGCGAAGTTAGCCTGCGACGCGACGGCCTCCCGGCCGTCGAGGGCGCCCGCCCTCTTGCCGAAGCAAGTCAAGCGCTCGCAGCCGAGGTCGTGCACTGCCCCAACGCACGCCGCACTTTGCGAACTTGATCCATGGAAATCTTCGACTACGACAACATCCTGCTGCTGCCGCGCAAATGCCGCGTGGAGAGCCGCTCGGACTGCGACACCTCGGTGCAGTTCGGCCCGCACCGCTTCCGGCTGCCGGTCGTGCCCGCCAACATGAAGACGGTGGTCGACGAGTCCATCACCGAGCTGCTGGCCCGCGAGGGCTACTTCTACGTGATGCACCGCTTCGACCTGGACAGTCTGGCCTATGCCAGGTCCATGCGCGACAAGGGCCTGCTGGTGTCACTGAGCGTCGGCGTGAAGCCGGCCGACTACGTGCTGGTGGACCAGCTCGCCGCCGAAGGCGTCGGCGCAGACTACCTCACCATCGACATCGCCCACGGCCATGCCGAGAGCGTGCAGCGCATGATCGGCCACATCAAGCAGAAGCTGCCGGACGCCTTCGTCATCGCCGGCAACGTCGGCACGCCCGAGGGCGTCATCGACCTGGAGACCTGGGGCGCGGACGCCACCAAGATCGGCGTCGGGCCGGGCAAGGTCTGCATCACGCGGCTCAAGACCGGCTTCGGCACGGGCGGCTGGCAGTTGTCGGCGCTGAAGTGGTGCGCCCGCGTGGCCACCAAGCCCATCGTCGCGGATGGTGGCATCCGCCACCACGGCGACATCGCCAAGAGCGTGCGCTTCGGCGCGGCCATGGTGATGATCGGCTCGCTGTTCGCCGGCCACGAGGAATCGCCCGGCACGACGGTCGAGGTCGACGGCAGGCTCTACAAGGAGTACTACGGCTCGGCCTCGGACTTCAACAAGGGCGAGTACCGGCACGTGGAAGGCAAGCGCATCCTGGAGCCGGTGAAGGGCAAGCTGGTCGACACGCTGCGCGAGATGCAGGAGGACCTGCAGAGCTCGATCTCCTACTCGGGCGGCACGCAGCTGACGGACCTGAAAAAGGTGAACTACGTGGTGCTGGGTGGGGAGAACGCGGGTGAACATTTGTTCATGTGACCCGCAGGGGCACCGAGCGCGAAGCGCGAGGCCCGCGTTCCGGCGACGTCAGAACGCGGGCGAACATTTGCTCATGTGACCCTCAGCGCAACGTGAGAGCCGCCTCGAAGCCGGGCTCCGCGTTGCGCAATTCCAGCCGGCTGCCATGGGCCTCGGCCACCAGCCGGCACAGGCACAGCCCGAGGCCGACGCCGCCGCCGTGGCGGGTGCGGGCTTCGTCCGGCCGGTAGAACGGCTGGCCGAGTTGCGGCAGCGAATCGGGCGGCACGCCGGGGCCGAAGTCGCGCACCGTCAGCCGCACGCCCTGCCCCGCGCGTTCCAGCCGGAGCTGCACGGCGCCACGCACTGCGTCGTTGTGTCGCAAGGCGTTCTGCACGAGGTTGCGCAGGCACAGCTGCAGGCGCAGCCGGTCCAGTTTCAGCACCGGCAGGTCCGGCTCGATGTGCAGTTCCACGCCCGGCTGAACCTGTGCGCGTGCCAGCTCGGCGACGTCGCAGTCCGACAGCTGCAGTGCGCTGTGGCCCGAGCCCAGGCGCTCGCTTTCGAGCAGCGCGCTGATCAGGTCGCGCATCTGCGCCAGCTCGCCCAGCAGCGCATCGCGAGATTCGCCCTCGCCCACCAGCTCGGCATGCAGCCGCGCCCGCGTCAACGGGCTGCGCAGCTCATGGCTGATGGCCAGCAGCAACGCCCGCTTGCCGTCGAGCATGGCCTGGATGTCCGCGGCCATCTGGTTGAAGCGCATGGCCAGGTCGCCGATCTCGTCGCCATGGATGACGGGCACCCGGTGCGAAAACTCTCCGCGCCGGAACGCCTCGGCGCCCAGCGCCAGCGCATGCAGCGGCTGCACCATGTGGCGGATCATGCCGAAGGCCGCACCAGTGACCAGCAGCAGCGCCGGCACTGCCCACAGCAGGCCGAACGCGCTGCCTTCGGAACTCCACAGGATGGCGCTGCTGACGCAGGCCAGCAGGACGAAGATGGCGATCAGCCGCGCGCCGAGCGAATGCTTGAAGTGCCGGTGGTGGCGGTGCCAGCGCTGATGCCAGCGGTGGCGCAGCCGCCAGCGATAGTCCCAGCCGCGGCTCATGCGCTGGGCTCGCTTGGCCTTCTTGCGCAGCCAGCGCTCGCGCCAGCGGTGGTCGTAGGGGTGGTGCCTCATCCCGCGCGCTCCGGCAATGCAAAGCAGTAGCCGGCGTTGCGCAGCGTCTTCAGTGCCGCCAGCGGTTCCAGCTTGCGGCGCAGGCGGCTGACGAGGATGTCGACGGCCCGCGTGTACAGCTCGGCCTCCTGCCCGCGCAGCCGGTTCAGGATGTCGTCGCGCGAGAACACCTTGCCCGGTTCGCGGGCCAGCATCAGCAGCAGTTCGTACTCGGTGCCGGTCAGCTCGACCAGGCCGTTCGCGCAGCGCACCTCGCGGCGCGCGGTGTCGATCTCCAGGCCATCGAAGCACAGCGAGTTCGCCGCCTGCGGCTGGGCCGCCGCGGCGGGTGGCGCAAAGCGCGTGCGGCGCAGGATGGTCTGCAGCCTCGCAGCCAGCTCACGCGGCTCGAAGGGCTTGGGCAGGTAGTCGTCCGCGCCGAGTTCCAGCCCGACGACACGGTCGGTCAGGTCGCCGCGCGCCGTCAGCATCAGCACCGGCATGTCATGCCAGGGCTCGCCGCTGGCGCGCAGACGCCTGCAGAACTCGAAACCGTCCATCTCCGGCAGCATGCCGTCGAGGATGAGGGCGTCGAACCGTTCAGCTGCCAGCCGCGCCTGCGCGACGCTGGGCCGCGTGACGGCTTCCAGCTGCAGGTCGAAGCGGGCCAGGTATTGCGCCAGCGGCCCGGCCAGCGCCTCGTCGTCGTCAATCAGCAGCAGTCGGTGCATGCGCGATTATTTGGGCAGCACGCGAACCAGCGTGATGGCGCGCTCAGGGCAGGCGCTGACGCAATGGCCACAGGCCTCGCAGGCGGCTGCATTGGGCGTGAAGGCCTGCTCCCAGCCATGTGCCATGCCGCGCAGCTTGCCGAACAGGCTCAAGGCCTGACGATCGTCGGGCGCCAGCTTGCCGAGCGCGAACACGTTGAAGGGGCAGACCGCCAGGCACTGGCCCTTGCCCTCGCAGCGATTGCGGTCGATGTGGGGCATGAAGCGCCCGCGCGGCTGGGTGCCACAGTGGACGTCCATCACGCGTCGTGGCGCTGATGGTCGCGCTGGTGGTCGTGCTGGTGGTCGTGCTGATGGCGGTTCAAGCGCCGCATCATGAAGCGCAGCACCTGGCGCTGCTCGGCGTCCAGCGAGTCGAAGAAGTCCGCAAACGCCGTGATGACGCCAGGGCCGGCGGCGCGCAGCGCGTCCAGCCTGGCATCGAACAGCTGCCGGGCCGGCTCACGGGCGAACTGCTCCCCGGCCAGGAGACTGGCCAGCTCGGGACTGCCGGCCAGGCCCTTCAGCGCGCCCCGCTGCTGCTGGAGCTGCTCGATCCAGGCAGCGAGATGGCGCTGTTGGCCATCGTCCAGGTCGAGCTTGCGTGCCACTCGCGCGGCGACGAGGTCGGCGAAGCCATCGGCATGTCCGCCGAAGTGATGACCATGGTGACCGTGGCCGAAGTGGTGGCGGAATTCGTGGTGGGCATGCCAGCGGCGAAAGAAGTTCATGTGAGGCCCCGTCGGTTGCGATGGCGCCCATCATTCCGGCGTGCCGCTTGCAGAGCATCTCGACGCGGTATCGCCGGGTTTCGTTTTGTATCGAGCGCAGAGGGCGGCCCGTAAAATCGCCGGCCCCGCCCCATCGTCCGCCCGAGATCACGCTGTGACCGAACTTGCCAAGTCCTTTGAACCCGCCGCGCTGGAAGCCCACTGGGGCCCGAAGTGGGAGGCCGCAGGCCTGTACGAGCCGACGCTGGACCCGGCCAAGCCGTCGTTCTCGATCCAGTTGCCGCCACCGAACGTGACCGGCACGCTGCACATGGGCCACGCCTTCAACCAGACGGTGATGGACTCGCTGACGCGCTACCACCGCATGAAGGGCGACAACACGCTGTGGGTGCCGGGCACCGACCACGCCGGCATCGCCACGCAGATCGTCGTCGAGCGCCAGCTGCAGGCCGCGGGCCAGAGCCGCCACGACCTGGGCCGCAAGAACTTCGTCGCCCGGGTGTGGGACTGGAGGCAGGAATCGGGAAACACCATCACCGGCCAGATGCGCCGCCTGGG
>SEEY01000920.1 GCA_004211235.1 Rubrivivax sp. | reverse complement strand
GCCCAGATCAAGCTGGAGGGCTACAGCGGCGGCTACAGCCGCGTCACGGACTTCATCCGTGCCTGGCGCCAAGGCGAGGGCCAGTCCGTCTCCACCAAGGCCTTCGTGCCCCTGGTCTTCGAGTTGGGCGAGGCCTTCCAGTTCGACTGGAGCGAAGAGGGGCTGGTGGTGGGCGGCATCTACTACCGCATGCAGGTCTCGCACTTGAAGCTCTGCGCCTCGAGGGCCTTCTGGCTGGTGGCCTACCCCAGCCAAGGCCACGAGATGCTGTTCGATGCGCACACGCGTTCGTTCGCGGCGCTGGGCGGTGTCGCCCGGCGCGGCATCTACGACAACATGAAGACGGCGGTCGACAAGGTCAAGAAGGGCAAGGGCCGCGTCGTCAACAAGCGCTTCGCCGTGATGTGCGCGCACTACCTGTTCGACGCCGACTTCTGCAACGTCGCCTCGGGCTGGGAGAAGGGTGTCGTCGAGAAGAACGTGCAGGACAGCCGCCGGCGCGTCTGGATCGACGCAGCCAAGCTCAAGTTCGGCAGCTTCGTCGAACTCAACGCCTGGCTGGGTGACCGGTGTCGCGCCCTGTGGGACGAGGTCCGCCACCCCGAGCACGACCAGTTCAGCGTGGCCGAGATGCTCGAGCACGAGCGGCCGCACCTGATGCCCATGCCCGAGCCCTTCGACGGCTACGTGGAGAGCCCAGCGCGCGTGACCAGCACCTGCCTGGTGGCGGTGGCGCGCAACCGCTACTCGGTGCCGTGCGAGCTGGCCGGCCAGACGGTCAGCACCCGCCTGTACCCCGGCAAGATCGTCGTCGTGGCCGGCGACGACATCGTGACCAGCCACGAACGCCTGAGCGACCGTGGCCAGACCCGGTACGACTGGCAGCACTACATCCCGTTGATCCAGAGGAAGCCCGGTGCGCTGCGCAACGGCGCGCCCTTCGCCGACATGCCCGAGCCGCTGCAGCAGCTGCGTCGGGCGCTCTTGCGTGACCCGGGCGGGGACCGCGTGATGGCGCAGGTGCTGGCCATCGTGCCGACGGCCGGGCTCGATGCGGTGCTGGTCGCCGTCGAACTGGCGCTGGAGGGCACCCGGCGAGGACGCGTCAGCGTCGAGCACGTCCTCAACGTGCTCGGGCGCCTGAACGGCATGCCGATGCCGGAGAACGCTGCGACGGGGCTGCAAGTGGCCACCAAGCCGCTGGCCGACACCGAGCGCTACGACCGCCTGCGGGCCGGCAACGCCGAGGAGGTCGACCATGCGTGAGATTGCCGTCGAACTCAAGCAACTGCGCATGCACGGCATGGCCGGCGCGTGGGCTGATCTGGTGGAGCAAGGCGGTGGCGGTGCAGGAGGGGCAGCCCTGGAGAGCTCGCGCTGGCTGCTCGAACATCTGCTGCAAGCCGAGACCACGGACCGCGCCATGCGCTCGGTGAGCCATCAGATGCACACGGCCAAGTTCCCGGTGCACCGTGACCTAGCGGGCTTCGACTTCGACGTCTCGCCGGTGGACCGCAAATTGATCCAGACACTGGCCGAGCTGACGTTCACGGACGCGGCCCACAACGCCGTGCTGG
>SEEY01000919.1 GCA_004211235.1 Rubrivivax sp. | reverse complement strand
CCGAGGCCGCACCGAGCGCCGTCATCCAGACGAAGAGCCCGGCGCCAAGAAACGACGCCTGCTCGGCAAGGAACAGCGGCGCCGAGACCCGCGCGGCATTGTGCAGCGCGGGCGCGTGCCAGCCCCAGACCAGCGCGAATTCGGCAAAAGAGGCGGCCAGCGCCAATTTCGGCGGCACGCCCTTTAGCGCCGCCGGCCAGAGGCGGGACAGGCCGAGCACCAGCAGCGGCGCCGCCACCGCGACGATCCCCATGTGCACCACCATGTGCGCCGCGAACGAGCCGCGCGAGCGCTCCGGCAAGGGCCCGAGCCAGAGCGCCGCCAACAGTGCGAGGCCCAGGAACAAGGGCCAGAGGCGAAGGGCGCCCGGCACGCCGCCGGGGGCGACGGTGCCAGCGGGGGCGGTTGCGCGGACCGGGGTCACCGGCAATCCACGAAGACCAGCGCCGGCAGCGCGACGAAGATCACGGAGATGAAGGACAGCGCCGCCAGGAGCAGGCTGGAAAACTCCATGAACCGCTCGCGGTCCTCTGCCGTGTCCTCGCTGTGCGGAAAGCTTCCCGCGTTGTGCCGCCACTCGCGGTAGGCGCGAAAGCCGATCAGCGCGATGAAGCCGAGCGACACCAGCGTCACGCCGGCGATCGCCAGCCGGCTCTCGCCGATCGTCTCGAACACCTGGCTGTTCGGCGCACATTGAGAGGCCGCGACGACGTAGCAGAACAGGAAATGCAGCGCCCAGATCGTCGGCGTGGCGATCAGCGTCCACAGCGTGTCCCGGGTCTGGTTCTTGAGGTCCATCAGCTGCCTCCCGCAGCCAGCGGGAAGAGCGCGATCGTCGCCAGCGTGACCAGAGCGGTGACGCCCATGAAGTGCCAGTAGAGCGCGACGTTGTGGATATCGATGTCGTAGACCGGCGTCAGCAGCCCGCGCAGCGAGCGGGCGAGGCAGTAGAACAGCATCAGGGCGCCGACCGCGGCATGCGCCGCCGTCCAGATGCAGAGCGTCCAGACGATCGCGGGATAGACGTGGACGCTCGGCTCGAGGCCCGTCGTATAGGGCGCCCAGAGGAGCGCGCCGCCCGCCGCGATCGCCAGGACGCCGCCTCCAGCCATGGCAAGCCGTGCCGCTGCGACCCGGCCGGAGCGGTTGAGGGGAAGAGCGATCCGCGCCGCGCCCCAGGCGTGCGCGAACAGCACCAGGGAGACGGCAGGCCAGAGCAGCCCCGGCCCCTCGACGCCGGTCGGCGGGAAGTCGGTGTGGATGGTGAAGAAGAAGAAGTAGCCGAACACCAGGCTGAAGAAGGCGGTGGCGTCGCCGGTCATGGTGATGAACATCGCCCACCAGGAGGCCGAGGCCGGACCGGAAGCATAGAGCGGCAGCGTCAGGCCGAGCCCGACATCCTTCTCCGGCTTCTCCGGGATGAAGGAGGTGCCGCGCCAGAGCCAGACGAGGATCGAGGCGATGCTGAGGGCGAGGGTGATGAGCGTCGCCGTCCAGTAGTGGAAGGTGGCAAGAATGAACATCGCCCCGGTGACGAAGGCGGCGATCATCGGCATGAAGCTCGGGCCGGGCACGCGC
>SEEY01000176.1 GCA_004211235.1 Rubrivivax sp. | reverse complement strand
GCCGGTGGCGCGCTCGACCACGAGGCCGAGCGCATGCAGGTTCTCGTTGTCATACGAGAAGTCGCTGCCCGGCGGGTAGGCCAACGGGGCCTTCGCCACGATGTCCTCGACGTCCGAGCCGTAGTGCAGCTGCATGTAGTGGCTGGCCGGATCGGTGCTGAACGGGGCCTTGAAGCCGCCGCTCATCGTCAGCAGCTGGCGCACGGTGATGGCCGCGCGCGCATCGCCCTGCCATTCCTTGATCCAGCGCGACGCCGGCAGGTCGACCGAAGCCACCTTGCCGTCGGTCACCGCCGCGCCCAGCGCCAGCGCCGCCAGCGTCTTGGCGAAGCTGTGCGAGCTGAACTGCGTCGCCGCATCGGCGCCGCCGAAATAGCGCTCGGTCTGCACCACGCCCTTGTGCACGACGATCAGCGCCTGGCCGTTGCTGGCCTGCACGAACTGCGCGGCCTCTTCCAGCGCCTGCGCGGGGACGGTGGTGCGCCCCGGCTGAGCGGCCGGCAGGAAGGCCCCGGGCTGACTCTTCAGCGCCGCCAGCGGCTGGTACCAGCTCTTGGGCGGCTGCAGGCGGTCGGCCGGCGGAACGTCGATGCGCTGCCAGAACGAGGCATTGCGCGCATCGCGCGGCGGCGCGGTCTGCGCCTGCGCGGCGCACGCGAGCAGGGTGGCAAGCCCCGCTATCAACAACAGAGGCCTGTGTGGCAGCTTCATATCTGAGGTCCGTGGTGTGTCCCGACGTATCGGGCCGAGCGCCGGGCCGCTCCCAACCCGGCCCGCCATGGCGATGTGCTTGCGGCACCATGCCGCAAGCATCGCCGTCCCCCCGGGGGACCGACCAGACTCGCTCGCGTTCAGCGACGCGAGGATGGGCGAGGGGCTCACTTTGTTCGGGGGGGCGCCGGCTTCTGGTCATGCGCGTAGCGCTCCAGGCTGGACAGGCTCGGCCCTTCGACCTTGTCGGGTGCCACCAGGTACCTGGCGTGGCGTGCCTTGACGCGCTCGATCACGTCCTTGGGGTGGAAATCCATCGTCTCCCGAGCCGACATGGTGCCGGTGTAGATGATGTGGCCGGGCGCCTGGTCCATCAGCATCCAGGGCAGCCAGGGCGTCACGCGGTTCCACACGCCCTGGTAGGGGATGTGGTCCAGCGTCGGGTCTTCCAGGTCGCTGCGGCGGATGACGTAGCGGAACATCTCCGACACGCGCGTCATCTTGCCGGGCGATTCACGCGGCCATTGTTCCGGCTGCATGGCGCTGGGGTAGAGCAGGTGGATGTCCGACTCCAGCCCCACGGTGTCGGCGTCCAGCAGGCTCCAGTTGCGGATGTAGGGGCGCGGCGGGCGCGTTTCCTTGTTCAGCCCGCCGTAGCTCGGCGGCTGCGGAAAATGGTCGGCGATGACGTAGTTGTAGGGGTCGTTCGCCACGTCCACCACCTTGACCCGTTCGCCGGTGTATGGGTTGTCCCACTCGTCCATCAGCTGCCCGGTTTCCAGGCTGCGGTAGAACACCACTTCGCGGCACAGACGCTGGTAGTTGCCATCGGCCATGCGCACCACGCGGATGGTGCTGAACACCTCGAAGCGCATCAGCGGGCGCACTTTCTCGCCGTCGCGCACGCCGGCCACCACGCCGGACACGGCGCCGTAGACGAACTTCTTCGGGTCGGCGCTGGCTTCCAGGCGCGCCGAGACCTCGCGGTTCCAGATCGGGTCGTTGAAGGCGAGTGGCCGGCGGGCCGGAGCCGGTGCGGTGCTGGCGCAGCCAGCGCCGGCCACGGTGGCGCCCGCCAGTGCGGCCAGGCGCAGCGCGCCGCGCCGGTCGATGTCGGTGGGTTTCATGTCGGTGATCTCCGGAAAAAATGGGGCGGTCAGATGACCGCGCAGACGGTCTTGAGTTCGAGGAAGTTGTCGACGGCGGCCTGGCCGCTCTCGCGGCCCCAGCCGGACTGCCGCACACCGCCGATGGGCAGGCTGGCGTCGAACATCAGGTGGCAGTTGATCCACACGGTGCCGGACTTCAGCCGCGCGGCCGCACGATGCGCGGTGGACAAATCGCTCGTCCAGATGCTGGCGGCCAGGCCGTAGATGGAGTCGTTCGCCAGGGCCAGCGCCTCTTCCAGCGAGTCGACCGGCGTGGCGACGACCACCGGGCCGAAGATCTCTTCCTGCACGCAGGCCATGTCGGGCCGCACGTCGACGAGCACGGTCGGCTCGATGAAGGTGTTGTTGGGGCCGAGCTGACGGCCGCCCACCAGCGCGCGGGCGCCATCGGCCAGCGCGTCGCGCACATAGCTGGCGACGCGGTCGGCCTGCTTGCGGCTGACGACCGGGCCGATCTGCGTGGTCGCGTCCAGGCCGTGGCCCAGCTTCATGCCGCGGGCGATGTCGGCGATGCCGTTGACCACCTGGTCGAACACGCTGCGGTGCACGTACAGCCGCGAGCCGGCCACGCAGACCTGGCCGGTGTTGAAGAAGATCGCATTGGCCGCGCCGGGGATGGCCAGATCCATGTCGGCATCGGGCATGACGATGACGGGCGACTTGCCGCCCAGCTCCAGCGTCACCTTCTTCAGGTTGCCGCCGGCCGCCGCCAGCACCGCGCGGCCCACCTGCGTGGAGCCGGTGAAGGAGATCTTGTCGACGCCCGCATGCGCGGCCAGCGCCGCACCCACCACGTCGCCGCGGCCGGTGACGATGTTCAGCACGCCGGGCGGCAGGCCGGCTTCGAGCAGCAGCTCGCCCAGGCGCAGCGCGGTGAGGGACGTGTCCTCGGCGGGCTTGAGGATGACGCAGCAGCCGGCTGCCAGCGCCGGAGCCAGCTTCATCGCCGTCAGCACCAGCGGCGAGTTCCACGGCACGATGGCCGCCACCACGCCGACCGGCGCCTTGGTCGTGTAGGCAAACACCTGCTTGCCGGGCGGCTGGTAGTTGATCGAGGTCGGCAGGGTCTGCCCCTCGATGCGCTGGGCCTGGCCGGCGAAGAAGCGGAACTGCTCGGCCGCACCCGGGATCTCGGCATAGTGGCCGACCCAGATCGGCTTGCCCTGGTCCAGCGTTTCCAGCTCCGACAGCTCGTCGATGTGCTGCTCGATCAGCTCGCCCGCGCGCCACAGGATCCTGGCGCGCTGGGCGGGCGTCATGGCCGGCCAGGCGCCTTGTTCGAACGCGTCGCGTGCGGCCTGCACGGCGAGGTCGACATCGTCCGCGCCACCGGCCGGGAAGCGGCCCAGCACGGCGCCGGTGGCCGGGTTGACGGCCTCCATCCATTGGCCGGAGCGGGCGGCCACCCCCTGCCCGCCCAACAGCATCGGATGGTCGCCGCGCGCGAGGAAGGCCAGCGTGTCGGCGTGGCTGGCTTGCAGCTCGGGGATGACGAGGCTCATGCGCCCGCCCTCGGGGTGATGTGCTTGTGGTGGTGTTCCAGGTACCAGCTCGCCACCTCCTCGCGGGTGGTGAACCACACGCCGGGAAGCGACTTGGCGAACTCCAGGAACTCGCGCAGCGCGCTGATGCGGTAGGCGCGGCCGCTGACGTGCGGATGCAGGCCCACGTTCATGATGCGGCCGGTCTTGGCGCCTTCGTCATGCAGCACGCTCAGCTCCTCGATCAACACGTCGCGGTACTCGGCCGTGGTGTGGCCGCGGCGGGTCAGCAGCGTGAAGTCGTTGATCTCGTTGGAGTAGGGCGTCGAGACGATGGGGCCGTGCGGCGTCTGCACCAGGTAGGGCTGGTCATCGTTCATCAGGTCGCAGTAGAACTTCAGGCCCTTCTCGGCCAGGATGTCCGCCGTGTTGAGCGTGCCGCGCAGCGAGGACGACAGCCAGCCCTGCGCCTTGCGGCCGCAGGTCTGTTCATAGACTTCCAGCGTGCGCTCGATGACGGCGCGCTCGGCGGCCACGTCGCCGGCGAAGTTGGTCAGCAGCTCGCCCTGCTCGTAGTTGTGCGCAATGATTTCGCAGCCGCGCTTGAGTGCCGCCGTCACCATCGCCGTGCGGCGCAGGCCGGTGACCGCATTCATCGTCACGGCCGGCTTCACGCCCATCTCGTCGAACAGCTCGTACAGGCGCCACACGCCGACCCGCTGGCCGTACTCGCGCCAGCTGTAGTTGGGGAAGTCCGGCACGTTGCCGGGCAGCGTGTCGGGCAGGATGGCCGGGCCGCCGGCGTAGTAGGGCTTGTCGGTGTCCTTGATCAGGTCCCAGGTTTCGAGATTGATGGTCAGGAACAGCGCGACGCGCTTGTCGCCGGGCCAGCGCAGCGGCTGGCGTTCGGGCAGGGGGACGTAGTCGTAATGCATAAAGGGTTTCCTGGAGATCAGGAGATCAGGTGGTCAGGTCTTGCTGCGGCACGTCGTGTTGCGCTCGAGAAAGGCCATCGCATCGGCCGCGCTCTGCGCCGCCTTGTCGACGATCAGCAGGTGGCCGGCGTCGCCGTAGACGATGCGTTCGGCGCTGCAGGCGTTCTTCAGCGCTTGGACGAAGGCGTCGGCGGTCTTGGGGTCGAGCGCCTTGTTCGCGGCGCCCCACAGCACGAGGGCCGGTGCGCGCACATGGGCCAGCACGCGCAGCGGGTCGCCACGTTCGTAGAGCCTGCGGCCGGCCAGCGATTCCTCCAGCCGGCCCTGCATGTTCGTGAAGGCCAGCTTGCGCTCCACCATGAGCGGCGTGACCAGGGCCGGGTTGGCCAGCACGTGGCGGAGGTTCACCTCCACGTCGGCGGCGGTGATGACCGGGTCGTTGAAGATGTTGGCGCGGGCCTCGCCTGCGGGCGTGGAGGCCGCTGCAGGGGCGGGCGCCGTGGCGGGGCCTGCCTGCGGCACAGGCAGGCTGGCGGTGGCGATCTGCGCCGGCCGCTTGCCGTACTCGACGCCGGCCGAGTTGGCGAGGATGAGCGCCGTGATGCGGTCGGTGCGCGTGGCGGCGTAGCGGAAGGCCACCAGGCCGCCGTAGGAGGTGCCGGCAATCGCGAAGCGCTCGACGCCCATCTGGTCCATGAAGGCGTCGATCAGCGACAGCATGCGGTCGGCCGAGTAGTTGCCGCTGCGCAGCGGCCCGCTCAGGCCGAAGGCCGGCATGTCGAAGCGCAGCACGCGATGGCGCCTGGCCAGCTGTTCGGCCCAGCCGTCCCAGTCGGCCAGGTCGCCCAGCGTGCCCTGCATCAGCAGGATGGGCGGGCCGCTGCCCTCGTCCTTGTAGTGCAGGTTGACGCCGTCCACGTCGACGAACTTCGACTGCGCGTCGGCAAAGCGGGCGATGACGGATTCACGGGTCAGCACGCGGGTGGTCTTCACCTCTGCGGCCGGTGCAGGCTGGGCCGCGGCGCACAGGGACGCCAGCAGCAGCGCGGCCGGCAGGGCGAAGGGCAGTCGCACGGGCAGGCGCATGGACAGTCCTCAGGCCACGAGCGGCGTGGTGGCCGCATCGAAGCCGAACTCCGCGAAGTCATCGCGCGGTACCGGCGCATCGGCCGAGGCCGTCACCAGATGCTGGTGGATGCGCAGGCCGTGGGCATCGGCGCGGGTGGCGGTGTTCGTGGCGCGCGGGTAGCGAATGCGCTCGTAGCAGGCGAGTGCCGATTCGACGTCAGGCCCACGGATCAGTGCCCGGGCCATCAGCACGCCGTCTTCGATGGCCATCGCGGCGCCCTGGCCGAGGAAGGGCAGCATCGGGTGGGCGGCGTCTCCCACCAGGCTGACGCGCCCCTGCTGCCAGCGCGGCAGCGCCGCACGGCCGAACAGACCCCACTTGAAGGCGCCGGCCCGGCACAGGCCTTCGATCATGTCGTCGGCCTCCGGGTGCCAGCCGGCAAAGCTGGCACGCAGTTCGGCCGGGTCGGCCGGGAGGGACCAGCCTTCCTCCGCCCAACTGTCGACCCGCGCGAAAGCCACCACGTTGACGGCACTGTGGCCGCGCACGCTGCTGCGCTACCGCGTGCGCTGGGGGCCGAGGAAGACGGCGGTGTCGGGCGTGAAGTCGGCGTTGCGCAGCGAGTCGGTCGGCACCACGCCGCGCCAGGCGACATAGCCGGTGAAGTCCGGCGCGCCGTCGCCGTAGAGGGCGGCGCGCACGGCCGAGCGCACGCCGTCGGCGCCCACCAGGCAGGTGCCGGTGAAGCTGCCGGCGGCCGTGTCGACGGTGACCGAGTGGCCGTCCTGGCGCACCCCCAGCACGCGGGCGCCGAGCTGCAGGGCCGTCGGGTCGAGGCGGCGCAGCGCATCCACCAGAACCGTGTGCAGGTCGGCGCGCAGCAGCTGCAGATAGGGGCTGCCCCAGCGCTGTTCCATCTCCGGGCCCATCGGATAGGCCGCCATCTCGGCGCCGCTCTGGTAGTGCTTCATCGCCGCGCGCTGCGGCCAGTTGGACGCGGCACGCAGGGCTTCGCCGACCCCGAGGCTGTCGAGCGCGCGGGTGGCGTTGGGCGCCAGCGAGACGGCGGCACCCACTTCGCGCAGCTCCGCGGCCGCCTCGAGCACGCGCACCGGGACACCCGCGCGCAGCAGGCCCAGCGCCGTGCACAGGCCGGCGATGCCCGCGCCGGCGATCAGCACGGGCGCGCTCATGGCTGCGCCGTTTCTTCGATGACCTGGTCGTAGCGCTGCTTGCTGTCGGCCTGCGCCAGCTCGTCGGCTTCCTTGCGGGCCACGTAGTACAGGCGCTCGAAAAGCTGCTGGCGCTGCTGCTCGCGGGCGTCGAGGGCGGCCTGGTCGAGCTCCAGCGATTCGATCTCCTTGGCGAGGTCGATGCCGCGCCTGGCGGAGACCCGTTCAATGGCATCGACGCGGTCGCGCAGCACGCTCAGTTCCTGGGCCAGCACGATGATCATGGACATCGCGTCGTCCAGGCCGGGCGTGGCATAGAACTGCGGGCGCTTGCCGCGCGCATGGCGCTGGGGCTTCAGATTCGGGGCGCTCATGCCTGCACCGCCTTGCGCGCGACGAGCACTTCCCAGCCGCCACCGGGGGCGAACTCGCCGGCGGTGAACTCGCGGTCGGCCACGGCGGCCGTGGAGTCGCCGGTGTAGCCGGCGGCGCCCTCGGCGCTGGATTCGAGGATGGCCATCGGCGCGGTGGCGAAGGCCACGCTGTCGGCCGGGAAGCCGGCGTCGACCGCCAGCTGGATCTGATCGATCTCTCTCATCGCACCCCAGAACGGTTCGTTGTTGTACCAAGTCTCGTTGTCGAGGATGAACTGCGTGAACGGGCTCATCAGGTCGAACGGCGGCAGGTCCGCGTGGATCACATAGCCGCCCGGCGCCAGCAGCCGATGGCACTCGCGCACGATGCGCGGCATGGCCTTGCCGCTGGTCTCGTGCAGCAGGATGTGGCTGACGACCAGGTCGAAGTAGCCGTCCGCGAAGTCGGTTTCCTCGGCGTTCATCTGCGCGAAGTTCACGTCCACGCCCAGCGCCGCAGCGCGTGCGTGGGCATAGCGCACCACCGGCCCGCCCACGTCGATGCCCCAGACCTCGGCATCGGGGAACAACGTCTTGTAGGGC
>SEEY01000918.1 GCA_004211235.1 Rubrivivax sp. | reverse complement strand
GCTCCTGCGCGGCACCGGGCGCCGGCTGCAGTCCTTCGGCCCAGCCGCGCAGACGCGCGAGACCGGCCGCGTCCAGCAGGCCGCCCCAGTCCTGCGCTGCCATCTGCAGCAGCAGCGGCACGGCCCACATCAGGCCGCCGGGCTCGCGGCGGGCCAGCGCCGGTGCCAGCACCTCGGCCGCGCCGTGGCGGTCACCCGCTTCGAGCAGGGCCGCGGCCAGGCGCAGCCGCGCCTCGGCAAGCTGGCCGAGCAGGTCGCCGCTTTCACCCTCGGCCAGCAGCGCGCGCCAGCCGGCGAGGGCCTCGCCCCGCCGGCCTTCGAGCGCCGCGAGCTGCGCCTGCAGCCCCAGCAGCGGCTGCGGCCGGTGCGGCATGACGAGGTCCGGCAGGTCGGCGCCCAGGCGCAACAGGCGCTCCAGGCCCTCGGCCAGCGCCACGCGGTTGCCGACGGCCGCGGCCATGCGGCTCATGAAGAAGGTGGCGTGCCACTCGCCCCAGGCGCCATAGCCCGGCACGTGCTCGGCCAGGCGCAGCCGCATCAGTTCCAGCGCCGACGCGTGCCGGCCGCCGATCAGGTCCAGCATCGCGTGCAGCGCCTGGCCGTGGTTGCGCGCGATGATGATGCGGCCGCACCATGCCGCGTCCGCCTCGGCGCGCGCCAGCAGCCGCCGGCACTCGGCCAGCCGCCCCTGCCAGAACATGTTCCAGGCCTGGGCCATGTGGGAGTTGACGCCGAAGGGCAGCGGCCGGTCGCCGAGCACCTGCAGCGCGCCGTGGTACCAGCGGTCCACCGCGGACGCGATGCCGGCGCAGCTGATCTGGCGAGGCGCCGGCGAGCCGGTGTACCAGGCCTCCAGGGCGGTCGTCTGCAGCAGCTCGCTGACGAGCACCTCGAAAAGCGGCGCCACGGCGTCGAAGCGGCAGCTCTCCAGCGCATGCCAGGTGCGGCCCAACAACGTCAGGCGGCGCAGCTCGCCGCTGAGCGCAAAGGGGTCGAGGTCGCGCAGCACCGCCTCGGCCTCCTTGAGCCGGCCCTGGGCGATCAACAGGATGCTGCGATGGGCTCGAGAGGCGCGCAGTCCGGCCTCGTCGCCGCGCGCGCCAAACAGCGTCTCGGCGCGGCTCAGATGCCATTCGGCCTGCCGGGCCTCCCACAGCACCCAGAGTGACAGCGCCTTGACGCGGTGCAGCTCGGGGCTGGACTCGGCGAAGCCGCCGTCGAAATGACGCGTCAGGTCCAGCAGCCCTTGCGCGCCGAGCTGGTTCATCAACAGCGCGCCATCGCCCAGCAGCAGCTGGGCGGCCCGCTCCGGCCGGCCGGCGGCGAGCAGCAGGCCCTGGCGGCGCCGCGCGTCGGTCTCGAGCATGGCCGTGCGCTCCAGCAGCTCGCGGTGGAGATCGGGCTGCTCCTGGCGCAGGCGCTGCTGCAGCATGTCGCGAAACAGCTGATGCAGGCGCAGCGTGTGCGGCGCCAGGTCGATGACGGTGACGAACAGCGACAACCGTTCCATCTCGGCCAGCCAGTTGGCGGCGTTGCTGCCCTCGCCCAGCGCCTGGCAACGCGCGGCGTCCAGCTCGTGCAG
>SEEY01000175.1 GCA_004211235.1 Rubrivivax sp. | reverse complement strand
GTCGCGCCACTGCCAGGCCAGCAGCGCGACCAGCCGGCCATAGCACTCGCGGGCGACGCGCTCCGCCGCCGGCGCAGTGAGCCAGACGGCCGCTCAGGCGGCGGAGCGCGTCGCCCGCGAGTGCTATGGCCGGCTGGTCGCGCTGCTGGCCTGGCAGTGGCGCGACCTGGCCGCGGCCGAGGACGCGCTCAGCGAGGCCTTCGCCGCCGCGCTGCGCACCTGGCCCGAGCAGGGCCTGCCGGCCTCGCCGGAGGCCTGGCTGATGGCCGCCGCCAAACGCCGGCTGCTCCACGAGGCGCGGCACACGCGCCTCACGCAGGACCCGGCCGTGACGGCGCTGTTCGATGCCGACGTGGCCACCCCGGCCGCCGAGCCCGTGCCCGATGCGCGGCTGCGGCTGATGTTCGTCTGCGCCCACCCCGCGCTGGCCGAGAACGTGCGCGCGCCGCTGATGCTGCAGGCGGTGCTGGGCCTGGACGCCCAGGCCATCGCCAGCGCCTTTCTCGTGTCGCCCGCGGCGATGGCGCAGCGCCTGGTGCGCGCCAAGGCGCGCATCCGCGAGACCGGCCTGCGTTTCGACCCGCCGGAGGCCCGCGAGTTGCCGGAGCGCCTGGCCGCCGTGCTGGATGCCATCTACGGCGCGTACACGCTGGGCCGGCGCGACCCCGACACGCCGGCCGGCGACCTGCGCGAGGAGGCCGTCTTCCTGGCCCGGCTCGTCACCTCGCTGCAGCCCGACCAGGCCGAGGCCTGGGGCCTGCTGGCGCTGCTGCTGCATGTCGAGGCGCGGCGGGCGGCGCAGTTCGATGCGGCGGGCCGCTTCGTGCCGCTGCCCCGGCAGGACCCGTCGGCCTGGGACGTGGCCCTGATCACCCACGCCGAGCAGGCGCTGTGGACGGCGGCGCGGTTGCGCCAGCCCGGCCCCTTCCAGCTGGAGGCGGCCATCCAGTCGGCGCATGCGCAGCGCCGCGTCACCGGGCGCACGCCCTGGGCGGGCATCGCCCAGCTCTATGCCTTGCTGGTGGCCCACCACCCCAGCCTGGGCGCGCGCGTGGGCCAGGCGGTGGCTCAGGCGGAGGCGGGCGACCCGACCGCCGGGCTGGCGACGCTGGACGCGCTGCCGGCCGCCGCCGTGCAGACCTACCCCGCCTACTGGGTGGCGCGTGCGCATGTGCTGCGGCTGGCCGGACTGGCCGGCTCGCCGGGATGCCAGGCCGCTCTGCAGCGCGCCATCGGCTTGACCGAGGACCCGCGGCTGCGCGAGTTCCTCGCGGCGTCAGCGGGGGAGGCGCCTCACGCGGCGCCGCCCTTCTCCGGGCCGGCGTAATAGCCCAGGCCGCGCACCGTGTGCAGCAGGTCGGGCCCGAGCTTCTTGCGCAGCTGGTGCATGTAGACGCTGATGGCGTTGCTCTCCAGCTCCTCGCCCCAGCCGTAGAGGCGGTCTTCCAGCTGCGCGCGCGAGACGATCGCGCCGGGCCGCTCCAGCAGCGCCTGCAGCAGCGCGAACTCGCGGGCCGACAGCAGCACCGGCCGCCCCGCCCGTGTCACCTCGCGCGTGGCCGGGTCCAGCCGCAGGTCGGCCACGGTCAGCGCCGTGTCGGTGCGGCCGCTTTGGCGGCGCGTGATGGCGCGCAGCCGGGCCAGCAGCTCGTCCAGCTCGAAGGGCTTGACGAGGTAGTCGTCCGCGCCTGCGTCCAGGCCGGCGACCTTGTCGGTGAGCGCATCGCGCGCCGTCAGCACGATGACCGGCGTCGCGTCGCCACGCGCTCGCAGCGCACGCAGCACCTCCACGCCGCCGAGCTTGGGCAGGCCCAGGTCCAGCAGCACGGCGTCAAAGCGCTCGCCGCTGGACAGCACTGCATCGGCAGCCTGGCCGTCGCGCACCCAGTCGGCCGCGAAGCCCTGGCGGCGCAGGGCCTCGCGCAGGCTCTCACCGATCATGGGGTCGTCTTCTACGAGCAGCAGGCGCATGCCGGCATTGTGGCAACGGCGGCGGTTGCCAAAGGAAACGCTTCGGTCGTCCGTGGCCAGCAGAATTCCGGTCCACCCTCGACGCGCATGCATGCCATGAAGAAGCAGACGGTTCATCTCTTCGTGTTCGACACGATGTCGGACTGGGAATACGGCTACCTCGTCGCCGGCATCAACAGCCCGGTGGGGCAGAAGGCGCCGGGCCGTTTCCGGGTCAGGACCGTGGGCGCCGCCGACAAGCCGGTGAAGACGGCCGGCGGCCTGCGCGTGCTGCCTGATCTGGCGCTGGACAAGCTCAAGCCACGCGACAGCGCGATGCTGGTGCTGCCCGGCGGCGCGGCCTGGGATGCGAAGAAGAACAAGCAGGCCGCGAGCCTGGCCGGCGAGTTCCTGAGCGCCGGCACGCCGGTGGCCGCCATCTGTGGCGCCACGGCCGGCCTGGCCCGCGCCGGCCTGCTGGACGACGTGCCTCACACGAGCAATTCCCGGGGCTACCTCGTGGCCACCGGCTACGCGGGCGAGGCCTGCTACCGGCAGAAGCCGGCGGTGCGGTCGGGCCTGCTCATCACCGCTTCGGCGATGCGGCCGCTGGAGTTCGCGCGCGAGGTGTTTACGGCGCTCGACGTCTACGACGACGACGTGCTGGCCGCCTGGTACGGGCTGTACAAGACGGGCGATGCGAAATACTTCGAGGCGTTCATGCGCGCGAGTGCCTGAACGCCGCTTGTCTTGATTGCGTTGAAGGAGCCTCCATGACTGCCAAGAACACGCTCTGCCTCTGGTACGACGGCGAAGCCGAAGCCGCGGCCAGGTTCTATGCCCAGACCTTTCCCGACAGCGCGGTCGGCGCCGTCCACCGCGCGCCGGGCGACTATCCGGACGGCCAGCAGGGCCAGGTGCTGACGGTCGAGTTCACGGTCTGCGGCATTCCCTGCATCGGCCTGAACGGCGGGCCGACCTTCAAGCACAGCGAGGCCTTCTCGTTCCAGATCGAGACCGCCGACCAGGAAGAGACCGACCGGCTCTGGAACGCGATCGTCGGCAACGGCGGCCAGGAGAGCCAGTGCGGCTGGTGCAAGGATCGCTGGGGCCTGTCCTGGCAGATCACGCCGCGCGCCCTGAGCGAGGCCTTCAAGGACCCGGACCGCGCCGCGGCCAAGCGGGCCTTCGAGGCCATGATGACGATGAAGAAGATCGACATCGCCGCCATCGAGAAGGCGCGCCGGGGTTAGGTTCATCTTGCCCGCCTCGCCACCCCCCAGCCAGGACCCGCGGCTGCTGCGCCGCCTGCTGCGCGCCAAGGACCGCATGGATGCCGCCTCTGAAGAAGCCTGGCCGGTCGAGCGGCTGGCCGAGGTCAGCGGCGTGTCGGCGGCTCATTTCGCGCGCTCCTTCAAGGACGCCTTCGGCCTGCCGCCGCACCGCTACCTGCTGACGCGCCGCATCGAGCGCGCCACCGCGCTGCTGCGCGACACCGATGTGCCCATCACCGACATCGCCTTCCAGACCGGCTGGGGCAGCCTCGGCACCTTTGGCCGCACCTTCCGCGACGTGACCGGCGAAGGCCCCGGCGCCCACCGCGAGCGCTGGCGTGCCAGCCAGCACCAGTTGGCGCAGGTGCCGGCCTGCCATGTGCAGGCCGCCCACCGACCCGATCTCATCACCGCAGTTTCGGAGAAGCGCCGCCGCGAGGCCGGCGATACAAACCGGGCCTCAACGGATTCGGAGGTCTCATGAACCAGGGCATTGAAGTGGTGGGCATCTACGTGGACAACCAGGACGAGGCGCTCGATTTCTACGTCGGCCAGCTCGGCTTTCGCGTGCACACCGACGTGCGCAACGGCGACTACCGCTGGCTGACGGTGCAGCACCCGGACCAGCCGTCCTTCCAGCTCGGCCTGTTCGTGCCCGGCCCGCCGATGCAGGACGCCGCGACGGCGCAGCAGCTGCGCGCCCTCGTCGCCAAGGGCGCCATGCCGCCGCTGGTGATGACGGTGGCCGACTGCCGCGCCACGCATGCCCGTTGGCAGGCCAAGGGCGTCGAATTCACGCAGCCACCGGTGGAGCGCTTCGGCTCGGTGGACGCCGGCTTTCGCGACCCGGCCGGCAATGGCTGGAAGCTGATCCAGGCGCGCGGCTGAGCCGGGCGGCATCACGGGCCGTCGGCCGGGGCCGGCCCGGCTTGGGGCTCTTCGGCACCGCGCCAGTGCCCTGCGGCCGCGCGACGGCCCACATCTTGTGCGCCCGCCTTGCATACAAGGCAGGTGGACGCTGGCACGGAAGCTGCGAACGATGCCGCCATGGGCATCGTCGCCACCGATATCAGTCAACGCATCGTCGAAGCGGTGCTCGCGCAGAAGCTTGCCCCGGGGGCGCGCCTGGGCGAGCAGCAATTGGCGTTGCTGTTCGACTGCAGCCGCACCATCGTCCGCGAGGCGCTGACGCGCCTGGCGGCGCGCGGCATCGTCACGGTCAGCGCGCGGCGCGGCTGGTATGTCATCGCGCCGACGCCGGACGACGTGCGCGAGGCCTTCGAGGCGCGCCGCGTCATCGAGCTGGGCCTCATCCGCGGCCAGCCGCAGCTGCCGCCTGACGCCCTCGCGCGGCTGCAGCAGCACCTGCAGCAGGAGCAGGCCGCGCTGCAGGGCGACGATGTCGGCACGCGCAGCTTCCTCCTTGGCGACTTCCATGTCTGCCTGGCCGAGTGCCTGGGCAACGGCCTGCTCGCCGACACGCTGCGCGACTTCACCGCACGCACGACGCTGATCGCGATGCGCTACCAGTCCTCGCATGACGCAGCGGTGTCCTGCCAGGACCACGTCGCCATCGTCGCTGCGCTGGCCTCGGGCGACAGCGCCCGCGCCGAGGCGCTGATGGCCGAACACCTCGCCAGCGTGCAGGCCGCGCTGCGCCTGCCCACCGACGACGACCCCCTGCAGCGGCTGCGCGAAGCGCTCGCGCCCATGCCTGCTTCCACTGCTTCCACCGCCCCTCCCGAGACCGCTGAACCCGCCTACCTAGGAGCCCTGCTATGACCCCGACGTTCTCCCGCCGCCTGTTGATCGCCGGCCTGAGCCTGCTGGCCATGACTTCCCAGGCCCACGCCCAGACCGCGCTGGACACCATCACGAAGAGCAAGACCGTCAAGATCGCCGTGCCCACCGACTACCCGCCCTACGGCTTCGTCGGCCCCGACATGGCGCCGCAGGGCCTGGACGTGGCGATGGCCCAGCTGATCGCCGCCAAGCTGGGCGTCAAGGCCGAGCTGGTGCCGGTGACGAGCGCCAACCGCATTGCCTACCTGCAGACGAAGAAGGCCGACCTGGTCATCTCGACGCTCGGCAAGAACCCCGACCGCGAGAAGGTCATCAACTTCAGCGCCGCCTATGCGCCGTTCTTCCAGGCGGTGTTCGCGGCCAAGAGCCTGCCCATCAAGACCTGGGCCGACCTGGGCGGCAAGAGCGTGGCCGTGACGCGTGGCGCGATGGAAGACCAGGAGCTGGCCAAGGTCGCGCCGGCCACGCTGGAATACAAGCGCTTCGAGGACAACAACGCCACCATCGCCGCCTTCGCCGCCGGCCAGACCCAGCTGCTGGCCACCAGCGCCGCCGTCGCCGGCAACCTGATGCAGCGCAACCCGGCGTTGAACACCGAATACAAGCTGCTGCTGAAGGACAGCCCCTGCTACGTCGGCGTGGCCAAGGGCGAGGACGCCTTGCTGGCCAAGGTCAACACCATCATCGCGGCGGCCAAGGCCTCGGGCGAGCTGGAGGCGCTGTCGAAAAAGTGGCTGGGCCGCGGCACCGGCGAACTGCCGTTGTGAGCTGAGCGGCTGACGCCATGATCAGCTTCGATTTCCTCGCCGTACTGGCCGAATGGCCGCTGCTGCTCAAGGGCCTGGCGTGGACGCTCGGCCTCACGCTCATCGCCACGCCGCTCGGCCTCCTGATCGCCACGCTGGGCGCCTGGTCGCGGGCCAGCGGTCCGGCGTGGCTGCGCCGGCTGCTGGGCGCCTACGTGGAGCTGCTGCGCAACACGCCCTTCATCGTGCAGCTGTTCTTCGTCTTCTTCGGCCTGCCCGCCATGGGGGTGAAGCTGTCGCCTGAAGCCGCGTCGCTGATCGCGATGACGCTCAACCTGGGCGCCTACGGCACCGAGATCCTGCGTGCGGGCATCCAGGCCACGCCGCGCGGCCAGTGGGAGGCGGCGCAGAGCCTGGCGCTCAGCCCCGTGCAGGTGTTCACCCGCGTGGTGCTGCCGCCCGCCTTCCAGCGCGTGTGGCCGGCGATGACGAGCCAGATCATCATCGTCATGCTCGGCTCGGCGGTCTGCGGGCAGATCTCGACCGAGGAACTGAGCTACGCGGCCAACCTCATCCAGAGTCGCAACTTCCGCGCCTTCGAGGCCTTCATCATCGCGACGCTGACCTACCTCGCGCTGTCCATCGCCGCGCGCAGGCTGCTGATGTGGGCCGGCCCGCGCTTCATATTCGGACGGAGGTCGGCATGAGACTGCCCCTCGCCCAACCTCCCGTCGCTGAACGCGAGGGAGTCTGGTCGGTCCCCCGAGGGGACGGCGATGCTTGCGGCCTTGAGCCGCAAGCACATCGCCCAACCGGGCCGGCTTGGGAGCGGCCCGGCGCTCGGCCCGAAACACCCTCCCTCTGTCAACTGCGCTTGCTGGCAAACGTCATGGAGAACGGACATGGTTGAGTTCACCCTCTGGGACATCGTGCGCAACCTGCTGCTGGCGCTGCGCTGGACGGTGGCGTTATCAGCCATCGCCTTCATCGGCGGCGGCCTGGTCGGCGGCCTGCTGCTGACCCTGCGCATCGGCCTGGGCGCCGGCGCCCGCCGTGCCATCTCCGTGTACGTGCAGATCTTCCAGGGCACGCCGCTGCTGATGCAGCTTTTCCTCGCCTACTTCGGCCTCGCGCTGCTGGGGCTGGAGGTGTCGGCCTGGACGGCCGCGGCGCTGGCCCTGACGCTCTACACCAGCGCCTATCTCGTCGAGATCTGGCGCGGCTGCGTGGAGGCCGTGCCGCGCGGGCAGTGGGAGGCGGCGCGCAGCCTGGCCATGAGCTTTGGCGAGCAGCTGCGCCACGTCATCCTGCCGCAGGCCGGGCGTCTGGCCATCGCGCCGACCGTCGGCTTTCTCGTGCAGGTCATCAAGGGCACGGCGCTCGCGTCGGTCATCGGCTTCATCGAGCTCACCAAGGCCGGCAGCATGATCGCCAACGCGAGCTTCAAGCCCTTCCTCGTCTTCGGTTGCGTGGCGCTGCTGTACTTCGCGCTGTGCTTCCCCGTCAGCCTCTTCGCCCAACATCTGGAAGGCAAGCTCCATGCACGCTGAAGTCCATGCCGACCCCATCGTCCGCATCACCGCGCTGCGCAAGTCCTACGGCGCCAACGAGGTGCTCAAGGGCATCGACCTGGACGTCAAGCGTGGCGAGGTCATCGCCATCATCGGCAAGAGCGGCTCGGGCAAGAGCACGCTGCTGCGCTGCGTGAATGGGCTGGAACAGTTCCAGGA
>SEEY01000174.1 GCA_004211235.1 Rubrivivax sp. | reverse complement strand
GTCCGTGCCAACGCAGCGTGACAAACCGCCCTGCGGGCAGCGTCGCGAATTCCACCGGGTCCGTCGCCGACCCGGGCCGCTCGACAGCGACCCCGGCCTCCACGTCCAGCGTCTCGGCCATGTTGATGCGGCGATAGTTGTAGAAGGCCGCACCGATCGGCTGGATGCCTTGCTCGGCCAGGGCCTTGAAGACGATCGGGAACCCCTCGTCAGCAGGCTTGAGCATCTCGTCCATGCGGACCGTGAAGCGCATGAAGGCATAGGCCTGCGCCGGTCGCGCAATGATCTGGGGCAAGGTAAGCATGGTTTCTCCTCGTCGATGGATTCAGTCGATGTGGCCGCCGCCGGAGGCATTGCCGACCGTCGCCGTCATGGCCGAAGCCAGGTCGCTCGACAGCAGCACGGGGGCATGCCACAGCGCTACCGCCGCCGTACACCACCGCCACCTTGTCCTTGAGCAACATCTATTGCCTCCGTGCACATTCCCTACGACGAGCGACGTTCCCCGGTTTCGACACGCGCAAGAGGAAAATTCCAGACGGTGCTGCGGGTGGCCTCGGCCGATTGGCCGGACGCGACGGCCTGCAAGCAGCCCGACGTCTGCGGTGGACCTCGGTCAGCTCCCGCCGACCGCGCATTCGCACTGACGTGCCCCTTGGCGCGTCCTTACACTGAACTGCGTCGTCCGCCCCTGCCGTTGGCGCGGCAAACAGGCGTCCGACCCGGCCGGAGCCCCCCGCCCCAATGCCGTCACCGTCCAGCTTCACCTCTACCAAGGAACGACCATGACCAGCCCGATGTATACCTTCGCCGTTCCCGTCTTCAAACAAATGCTGACGGCGCTGAAAGCCGAACTGGCGCAGGCGAGTACGCATGCGTCGGCCCACTCGATCGAGCCCGACGCCTTGCTGCAGGCGCGGCTGTATCCGGACATGTTTGCGTTGACCAAGCAGGTGCAGATCGCGGCCGACTTCGCGCGCGGCGTATCGGCGCGCCTGGCGGGTATCGAGCCCCCCGCCCAGGAGGGACAGCAGAAGAGCTTTGCCGATCTTGACGCCCTGTTGGCCCAGACGGTGAGTTTTCTGGAGGGCCTGAGCGCCGCGCAGTTCGAAGGCAGCGAAAGCAGGGAGATCGTCTTGCGTCCCGGCACACCCAAGGAGAAGCGGCTGATCGGTCAAACCTATCTGGCCAACTACGGCCTGCCGCAGTTCTTCTTTCATGTGACCACTGCTTATGCCATCCTGCGCCACAACGGGATCGTCATCGGCAAGCGTGACTACATGGGCGTCTATTGACTGGCGTTCGATGCAGCGAGCGCCTGGCGCGCTTGCGGGCCATCGAACATCCAGTGGCCGTGGCTGATCGACAAGCACGGGCGCGAGCGACCTGCGTCGTCTGAGAACATGCCTTGTCGCAAGAAAAAAGGGAGCCCCGGCTCCCTTTCCAGTCAACGGTCGCGAACCTCGCGCCGCTTCAGAACGGCTTGACCGCCCCCATGAAGGCCACCGACAGGATGATCACCCAGTAGCAGTAGGCGATGAAGCGGCTGATGCGCAGCGAGCGCTCCAGCGTCGCCTCGACCTTGGGGTTAGGCCCCTTGGCCAGCTCGCGGAACATCATGGTCCATTCGCGCATCACAAAGCGCAGGTACAGGCCGATGACCAGCGTGCCGGAGTAGAGGAACACTTTCACCGAATACCACTTCTGGCCCGGCTCCGCAGCGAACGGGCCGTGGCCCAGCAGCGAGCTGATGGCGCAGACGGCCAGCACCGGGATCAGCACGAAGCGCACGCGCTCGTCGAGCATGGTCAGGCGAATGCCGGTGTCGCTCTCGCGGAAGAAGAAGGCTGCCAGGCACAGGCCGAGCCAGCTCAGCGCCACCACCCACATGCCCGCCAGCCAGGCGCCGCCCAATGGCTGCGTGCCCCAGAAATGGCCCATGTGCAGGCCCAGCGGCAGCAGCAGGATGATGCCGGAGCGGGCGAGGATGTCGATGCGGTAGGCCGTCTCCATGTGGCGGCGGCGCTCCTCCATCGGCAGCTGGCGGTTCACGATGTGCCGTGAGAGATTGAAGATGCCCCATTCGCCGCCCAGCCAATACACCATGCAGACGATGTGGACCCATCGCAGCACGGCCAGTTCATTGAATTCCATACGATTGCTTTCTATTGAAGGATGAGTGCGACTCGGCCTTCATGATCAGCGTTGCAACGCCACCTTGCCGCTCGGCGGCAACGCCTGTTCGACCTGCGAATGTGGGCGCTCAGCCGGCGCGGATCAGCACCTTGCCGAGGTGCTCTGCGGCCTGCAGATGGGCATAGGCCGCGGCCACTTCCTCGAAGCCGAATTCGCAATCGATGACCGGCGCCAGCCCGTTGGCGGCGGCCGCGCGCACCAGACGCTGCAGCATGCTGCGGCTGCCTGAGGTGATGCCCTTGAGCACGAGGTTCTTCAGTACCAGCGTGGTGAAGTTGGGCAGGCTGGTGGCGCCATGGCCGCCCAGTGCGCCGATGACGGCGATGCGGGCATTCGGCGCGGCGGCGTCGATGGACGCCGGCAGCGTGGCCAGCCCGCCCGTCTCCAGGATGATGTCGGCGCCCTGCGCGCCGCTGGCGCGCAGCAACTCGGCGGCCCAGTCGGGATGGGTGCGGTAGTTGACGGTGATGTCGGCCCCCAGCTCGCGGGCCAGGTCGAGCTTGGCATCGCTGGACGAGGTGATGGCGACGCGTGCGCCGTGCATCCTGGCCAGTTGCAGCGCAAAGATGGACACGCCGCCGGTGCCGAGCGTCAGCACCAGGTCGCCGGCCCGCACTCGGCCCAACTCCACCAGCGCATGCCAGGCCGTCAGCCCCGCCGCGCAGAGCGGCGCGGCTTGCGCATCGCTGAGTGCATCGGGCACGGTGATGAGCGCGGACGCAGGCAGCAGCAGTGTCTCGGCGAGCCAGCCGTCGAGCGAGGTGCCGAGGTCGGCCGCAAAGATGCGCGGATCGAATTCGCCATCGAGCCAGTTGACGAAGTGGGGGCAGACGACGCGCTCGCGCAGGGCCAGTTCGCCGCAGTCGGCCCCCAGCGCGATGACTTCGCCGACGCCGTCGGACAGCGGGATGCGTGTCTCGGGCCGCAGCGGGCCGTAGCGGCCCTGCAGCACCAGCAGGTCGCGATGGTTCAGGCAGGCGGCGCGCAGGCGCACCAGCACCTGGCCGGGGCCGGGCGCCGCGGGGCGGCGGCGCACCGCGCGCAGGCCGGCCAGCCCCTGCTGAGGGCCGATTTCATAGGCTTTGATCATCAGGAGGTGGCCTTTTCGAGCCGGATGGGCAGCGAGCGCACCGGCTTGCCTGTCAGGCGCGCCACGGCGTTTGCCACGGCGGCCAGGATGGGCACGCTGCCCGGCTCGCCGATGCCGGTGGGCGCGGCGTCGCTAGCGATGCCGTGCACGTCGATGACGGGCATCTCGTGCAGGCGCAGCACGGCGGCGTCATGGAAGTTGCTCTGCTGCACACGGCCACCGTCCAGCGTCAGCTCGTTGTGCAGCACCGCGCTGAGGCCGAAGGCGATGCCGCCTTCCATCTGCGCACGCAGGGTGCCGGGGTTGATGACGACGCCGCAGTCCACCACACAGACCACGCGCTCGACGACGATCTGGCCCTGCTCGATGCGCACCTGCGCGACCTGGGCAACGACGGTCTTGTAGGCCTCCTGCACGGCTAGCCCGAGGGCTCTGCCGGGTGGCAAGGCCTGGCCCCAGCCGGCGCGCTCGGCCGCCAGCCGGAGCGCGGCGGCGTGGCGCGGATGGGCACCGAGGTGGGCGAGGCGGAAGGCCAGCGCATCCTGCCCGGCGGCGCGCGCCAGCTCGTCCATCATCACCTCCTTGCTGAAGGTGGTGTGGTTGTAGCCGAGTGCGCGGTAGGTGTGCACCGGCACGCCGACGTCGGGCTTGACCCAGCGCGTGCGCGCATGCGGCACCGCGTAGCCCTCGGCCAGCTGGCCTTCGGTGACGAAGGGGTCGGGCCGGGCCGGCACGCCGGGCTTGAGCATGCTCGGCGAGAACGACTGCGCGACGATGGTCTGCTCCACGGCCAGCAGCCGGCCGTGCGCATCCAGCCCGGCGCGCAGCCGGTGCAGGCTCATCGGTCGGTAGTAGCCGCCGGTGATGTCGTCCTCGCGGGTCCACATCAGCTTGACGGGGCGCGTGTCGCCGGCCGCCGCCTGGGCGCGCAGCAGCTCGGCCAGCTCGCTGATCCAGTCCGCGCTGAAGGTGGCGCGGCGGCCGAAGCTGCCGCCCGAGGGCAGCAGGTGCAGCGTGACCTTGTCGGCCGGCAGCCCGAGGATGCGCACGGCCGCGCGGTGGTCGGCGCTGGGGTTCTGGCAGCCGGCCCAGATCTCGCAGCGGCCGTCGCGCAGCTCGCCCACGGCGGCCAGCGGCTCCATCGGTTGATGGGCCAGGTAGGGCAGCTCGAAGTCCGCGCTCAGCACCTGGGCGGCGCCTGCCAGCGCCTGGGCCGCATCGCCACGCACGAGGGCGTCGATGCCAGGATTGCCGGCGGCGGCCAGGCGCCTGAACTTGGCCTTCAGCTCGGGTGTGGAACGGGTCTCGGCCTGGCTGTCGTCCCACTCGATCTTGAGCAGCGCGCGGCCCTGGATGGCGACCCAGCTGTTGTCGGCCACCACGGCCACGCCCTGCGGCAGCCGGTGCACGGCGCGCACGCCGGGCAGGGCCAGCGTGGCGGTAGCGTCGACCGTCCGCACGATGCCGCCGAAACGCGGCGAGCGCTGGAGCACGGCGATGCGCTGGCCGGGCCGCTGGATGTCGATGCCGTAGGTGACGGCGCCGCGCGACATGTCGGCGGAACCCAGCCGGCCGCGCTCGCCGCCGATGAGGGTGTAGGCGGCGCGGGACTTCAGCGGCACGCCGCTGGGCACGGGCAGCTTGGCGGCGGCCTCGGCCAAGTCGCCATAGGCCAGTTGCCGGCCGGTGGCGCCATGCATCACGCGGCCACGGTGCGCCGTCAGCTCGGCCACGGGCACGCCCCAGCGCTGCGCCGCCGCCTGCAGGAGCATGGCGCGCGCCACCGCGCCGGCCTCGCGCAATTGCTGCCAGCTGTTGGCCACCGAGGTGGAGCCACCGGTGGTCTGCAGGCCGAACAGCGTGTGCTTGTACAGCGCCGGGTTGAAGGGCGCGGGCTCGCTGCGCACGCGGGTCCAGTCGGCGTCCAGCTCCTCGGCCAGGATGGTGGCCAGGCCGGTCGACACGCCCTGCCCCATCTCCAGATGCTTGATCAGGATGGTGATCTCGCCGCTGGGCGCGATGCGCACGAAGGGCTGGCTCAGACCGGCCGCAGCTGACGGTTCCACAGACTCGGCCGGCAGCCCCAGCACCAGGCCGGCACCCGCGCCGGCCAGGCTGATGAACCGGCGGCGGGTGACGGCAGCGTTCATGCCGTGACGGCGCTGCGCCGGCCGGGCCACACCGGTGGCTTGGGTGCCGGCAGGCCAGTCTCGGCCAGGCAGTTCTCGCGCAGCGTGGCCAGGTCGGGGCCACGGTCGAACACGGCCAGCGGGGCGCGGCTGGCGCGCAGGTCGGCGCGCAGCGCAGCGGTCGCTGCCTCGTCCACCGTCAGCGCGGGCGTGATGACGACGCCGTAGCTGCGCGCGCCTTCGGCCGTGACGAGGCCGCGGCGCACTTCCAGCGCCACCGTCTCGGCCTCGCGTTCCAGCGGGTCGCCCCAGCCTCCGGCACCCCAGGTGACGAAGTGCAGCTGGTCACCGGCCTGCACGGCAATGGAGTCGCACTTGGCGGGCAGCGAACAGTCGCTGCCGTCGACGCGCTGCAGCGTCTTGAACGAGCGCTGCGCCGGCTGGCCGCCGTTGACGCCCCAGGGCGGGATGAACCAGCGGTCGTCGTGGATGGAAATGTTGCCGGCCTCGGTGAAGCGGTAGGTCATCAGGATGCCGTTGCCGCCTCGGAACTTGCCCGCGCCACCGGAGTCGGGCACGGTCTCGTAGCGCTCGATGACCATCGGGAAATAGCGCTCCAGGAACTCGTTGGGCACGTTGGTGAAACCGGGCCACAGCGAGTGGCCGTCGGCCCCGTCGCCGAAGGGCCGGCCGGGGATGCCGCCAAAGCCGATCTGGAAGAGCTGGAACCAGTCACCCTGGCTGCCGTCGTCGTTGGCGCGATGGCCCGAGAACATCAGGTGCGGGCTGGACGAGAAGCCGGCTGCGCACAGGAACTCCGGCGTCTTCTGGCCGAGCAGCGCGCCCAGCACGTCGAAGATGCGGCCCAGCGCGTGGGTGCGGCAGCTCAGCGCGGCGGGGAACTTCGGCTTGAGCAGCGAGCCCTCGGGGATGCGCACGTCGACCAGGTCGTAGAAGCCGTCGTTGAACAGCACCTGCGGGTCGAACACCATGATCATGTAGATGCCGAAGAACATCTTGAACATGTTCTCGTTCAACAGGTAGTTGATCGAGGAGGTGGACTGCGGATCGGTGCCGGCGAAGTCGAGGATGACGCGCTCGCCCTCGCGCCACATCGTGCACTTGATCTTGAACGGGCCGAAGCCCCGACCGTCGTCGCAGAGGTAGTCCTCGAAGGACACCGGCGCCTCGCCGATCTGCGTGCCGATCAGGTGCTTCATCGCGCGGTGGTTGCGCGCCAGCAGCTCCTGCGTGGCGGTGTCGAAGACCTCGTCGCCGAAGCGCTCGCACATCTCGTCGATGCGCCGCGCCGCCACGCGGCAGGACGCCACCAGCGCATGCAAATCGGCCTTGCACCACTCGGGCATGCGCGACTGGTTGACGTTGATGCGGACGATGTCCTCCTGCAACTCACCCTTGCGGTAGAGCTTGACCGGCGGCAGGCGAAAGCCCTCTTCGAAGATGCTGGTCGCGTCGGTCGGCAGCGAACCCGGCACCTTGCCGCCGACGTCGGTCATGTGGCCGAACATCGCCGCCCAGGCCATCAGCCGGCCCTTGCGGAACACCGGCAGGATGACCAGCTGGTCGTTCAGGTGGCTGATGGCGCCTTCGCAGGAATACGGGTCGTTCAGGAAGATGACGTCGCCGTCCTCGATCTCGCCGTCGTAGTTGCGCAGGAAGCCGTCGATGAAGGAGCCGAACTGGCCGACGACCATGCGGCCGTGCCGGTCGGCGATCAGCGGGAAGGCGTCGCCCTGCTCGCGGATGCCCGGCGACAGCGCGGTGCGGAACAGCGTCGCGTCCATCTCGACGCGGGCATTGCGCAGCGCGTTCTCGATGATGTCCAGCGTGATGGGGTCGACCGTGGCGCCGCCCAGCGGCGTGGTGGCGGTTTCGATGATGCGTGCAGGCATGTTCGCTAACTCCGGTGTTCAGGCTTGCTGAGCGGGGTTGATCAGGATGTTGCCGAAGGCGTCCACGGTGCCGACGTGCTCGGCCAGGATCACCGTCGTGGAGTCCATCTCGCAGACGACGGCCGGGCCGGGGATGACGTCGCCGGCACGCAGCCGGGCGCGGTCGTAGATGACGCCCGGCA
>SEEY01000173.1 GCA_004211235.1 Rubrivivax sp. | reverse complement strand
GATCGTCGAAGTGGCCTTCAAGTGCGCGATGGCGCTCGGTTATGTCTACCGCCAGGGCCTGATCCACCGCGACGTGAAGCCGGCCAACCTGCTGGCGGTGCTGGACGGCTCGGGGCAGGTGGTGGACGTCAAGGTCAGCGACTTCGGCTCGGCGCTGAACCTGCACGCCGACGCGACGCAGATCCACCGGGTCGGCTCGCTCGCCTACATGCCGCCCGAGCAGATCGAAGGCGCCGACGTCGACTGCCGGGCCGACATCTATGCGCTCGGTGCCGTGCTCTACCACCTGATCGGCGGCCGCCCGCCCTTCGACGCGCCACACCAGATGGCGCTGATGCACCAGATCTACCACCAGGCGCCGCTGCCGCTGATGGGCCAGCGCGAGGGCGTCACCGAGGCGCTGGACGCCGTCGTGCAGCGGGCGCTGGCCAAGAGTCCGCACGAGCGTTTTGCCGATTGGGACAGCTTTGCGCAGGCGCTGTCCGGCCTGGTCGCCAGCCAGCAGGTGCCGCTGAACCGCCTGGGCGAGGTGCGCGACTCGGAGCGCTTCAACATGTTGCGCGCGCTGGAGTTCTTTGCCGACTTCGGCGACGTGCAGCTCTGGGAAGTGGTGCGCCGCGCACGCTGGAGGCGCTACCCGGTCGGCCATGCCCTGTTCAGGCGCGGCCAGGAGGGCAGCAGCTTCCACATCATTGCCCGCGGCGAGGTGCAGGTGCACCGCGACAACCGGCTCGTGGCCACGCTGGGCCAGGGCACGTCGGTGGGCGAGATGGCCTACCTGGCGCCCAACCCCGACCTGCGCCGCCACAGCACCGACATCAAGGTGACGCAGGAGTGCACGACGATCTGCTTCGAGCCCGAGACCATGGATCAGTTGAGCCCCGAATGCCAGCACCGCTTCGACCGCGCCTTCATCCGCGTGCTGGTGCGCCGCCTGCATGCCGCGCACGAAGCGCTGGCCCACCCGCGGCGCATCCTGTGAAGCGAAGCCGCCCCTCGCCCGGTCCTGCGCCGCTGAACGCGGGCGGGCCCAGTCGGCCCCCGAGGGGGCGGCGATGCAAGCGGCATTGAGCCGCTTGCACATCGCCTGTGGGCCGGCTTGGGGCGGCCCGGCGCGGGCCCACAGCTTGCAGACAGCGACGCCTGCTTGGCAGCCCCGTGCGCACGTGCTTGAATGGCCCGGCCCGATCACCCCTCTCGGAGGAGTTCACCCATGAAACACATCACCCTCGCCCTCGCACTCGCCTTTGCCGCCCTCGGCGCCCAGGCGGCCGACAAGGCGCCGACCGCACAGCAGTCCAAGATGGGCATGTGCAACAAGGACGCCGCGGACAAGAAAGGCGACGAGCGCAAGGCCTTCATGAAGGAATGCCTGTCCGCCAAGCCGGCGGATGCGGCTGGCAGCCCGGCCTGCGAAAAGTCCGCCGCCGACAAGAAGCTGCACGGTGCCGCCGCCAAGGCACACATCAAGAAGTGCACCGCCGATGCGGCCGCCTCCGCGCCTCAATGAGCTGACGCGTTTCCTACAGGCAAGGCCACCTGCGGGTGGCCTTTTTCTTAGGTGGTGCAGGCACGGCGTCCGACAGGCCGTTGGCCCGGCGACCTGCCCCGCCGAACGGGCGGAGCGACGACAGTGAAGTCATGGCAAGTCCACACAAGGAACTGATCATGAACACCTTCACCCACTCCAGCCCATCGACCGAGCCCAGTTCTTCCGGCGCCGTCTACTGGCGTGTGACTCTGGTGTCCGTCGTCGCGGCCGCCACGCTGGCCCTGACGGCCTGCGCCGGCATGTCGGCGCGTGAGACGAGCACCGTCGTCGGCGCGACCACGGGCGCCGTCATTGGTGGCGTCGTGACGGGCACGACCGCAGGCGCGGCCATCGGCGCAGCCGCGGGTGGCGTGGTCGGCAACGAAGTGTCGAAGAAGCGCAACCGCTGACCCAGGCAAGGCCGGTGCGCCGGCCTCGGAAGACCGCTTCGAGCTCAGAACTTGTAGCGGGCTTCCACGTAGTACTGCCGGCCCGACGCGTCGACCTTCTGCTGCTCGAGTTCGCTGTAGCGGTACTGGCCGCGGCCCGGGTTGGTCAGATTGGTGCCACTGAACGACAACTCCAGCCCCGGCATGACCGTGTAGTTCACGGTCAGCGCCACGTTTGTCACCGGCGCCTGGATGGTCGGCGCGGTCGGCATGGTGATGCCCTGAACGACCGAGAGGCCCTGGCTGTTGGCCGTGGGTGCCGGCGCCGTCGTGCTGTTGACGTACTCGCTGCGGTAGTTCCAGGCCAGCCGGACGCTGAACACGTCGGTTTCGAAGTAGCCCACCAGGTTGGCGCTCTTGCGGGACGCGCCCACCATCGGCCGGCCGTCCTCGACGCTCGTGTCGGCATAGCTCAGGTTCGACTGGAAGCCGAACCCGCCCCAGATCGGCTGCTCCCAGCTCAGCTCCGCGCCCTGGATGCGCGCGCGTTGCTGGCCCGTGGAGTTGATCTGGTAGGTCTGCACGATGTTCTGGTTGTCCAGCAGGTCGACGGTGACGCCCTGCCGCACGGCGCCCGTCTTGGGATAGCCGCGCACCAGCGAGTCGAACAGGCTGAGCACCACCGCCGAGCGCCGGCCGTAGTACCAGCCGAGCGACAGGTCGGTGTTCTGTGACGTCATCGGCTCCAGCGCCGGGTTCGGCCCGTTGACCGTGCAGCCCTGCGAGTTGCACGCCTGGCCTGTGAAACCGGCGCCGTAGAGGTTGTAGTTCTGCCGGCCGAGGGTCTTCGACAGGCCCAGGCGCGCGATCCATTCAGGGGCGAGCTGCCAGCGCGCATTCAAGCTGGGCAGGATGTCGTCGAACACCTTGTGCTGCGGCACCTTGTAGTAGATCGTGCCGGAGCTGGGGTTGAAGGGCACGCCGTCCAGGTAGGTGGCGCCGTCGCCGGCCGTCACGATGGCCGTGGGGTAGGCGGCGCAGGGCACGACCGTCTTGCCCGGCTCGATGCGCAGGCACTTGCCGGTGGGCACGGGCGTGGCGATCTGCGCATCGACGATGGTGCGCGCATAGCGCAGGCCCACATTGCCGCTGAGCTTGCCGTCGGCCGTCTCCAGGTTCTGCTGGAAATACAGCGCACTCTGCCTTTCGCGCAGTTCGATCTCACTGGCCACGAGGCGCTCGAACTCCGGCGTCGTCGACTTGTACTTGTCGGCGAAGTACTGGCGCAGGAAGTCGCGCGAGTAGTAGAAGCCGGTGTTGTCGAAGCCGCTGCCCAGATCGGCACCGAAGTCACCGGGATAGGCGGTGGCCACCGACGGGTCCGGCGCCGTGATGGCGGCGCTCTTGAGCTTGAGCTGCGAGCGGCGGTGGTCGCGGTGGTGGTCCGCGTGACGGGCGCCGAACTCCAGCGACTGGAAGATGCCGCTGTTCTGCAGGTACTCGGCGTCCAGCGCCAGGCTGTTCTCGCGGTCCACCGTCTTGTAGCGGTTGGGCGCGTTGGTGGCGATCAGCGTGTAGTTGCTCGCCACCGGCGAGGTGCCCGGGCCGGCACCCTGGTAGCTCCAGGTGGGCGCCTCGTTGACGCCCTGCAGCTGGAAGGTCACGCCGGTGCCGTAGCGGGCGTAGGTCAGGCCCCGGTCCTGGTCGGTGCTGCCCACGCCGCGCGTGCTGCTGAACAGGCCCTTCACCTTCAGGGCATTGCTGAACTTGTAGGTGGCGTCCAGGTCCAGGAAGCCGCTGCTGGCGCTCGCGCCGCTGCGGAAGAAGCCCTCGGAGTTGCCGATGTACTGCGGCGTCGTGCCGGGCGCGAAGGCGATGGTGGCGCCGCGCAGCACGCGGATCTTGTCGCCGTAGATGGTCGTCTCCTCGACGATCTGCGGGTTAGTGATGGACGCGAACACCTGCTGGCCGTTGGAGCTGGTGTTCGCCGCGGCAGCGGTCACCGCGCCGAACGGCTCCGCCTTGCCGACGAGCATGGAATACATCGCGCCCGAGGTCAGGCGGCCGTAGTTGTCCGAGTCCATCTTGGAATGAAAGCCGGTGATGCCCACGTCCAGCTTGTCGGTCGGCCGCCACTGCACCGACAGCATGCCGCCCTTGCGGTCTCGCACGCCTTCGACGAACTCGGTGGACATGCTGCCGGGCAGGCGCACGCCGTTGAGGTCGGCGGCGGTGTAGCCCGAGCCGGCCAGCGAAGCGTCGGTGATGCCCTTCATGGTCGTCGTGTTGATGACGTCCCAGCCGCTGCTGGCGCCGTAGGCGAAGCGCGAGGCCGAGTCGCGGCGCACATAGCGCTTCTCGGCGAAGACCTGGCCGATGACGCCGATGCGGTCGTCGTCGCTCTTCCAGTTCAGCGTCGCGCTGAGCTGCGGGCTGGTCTTGCCCGGCAGCGTGGCGTACACGCCGCCCACGCTGACGACGCCGCCGAAGCGGGTCTTCGCGTCCAGCGGCTTGCGCGTGGTCACGTTGACGGTGCCCGCCAGGCCGCCGTCCAGGATGTTGGCCTGCGAGGTCTTGTAGACGGTGGCCGAGTTCAGCACCGAGCTGGGCATCAGGCTCAGCGAGGTGGAGCGGCTGCTGGAGGTCTGGTCGGAGATGTACCAGTCGCCGCCGCTGACCGTGTGGCCGTTGAACAGGATCAGCGTCATGTCCGGGTTGGTGCCGCGCATGGCCACCTTCTCGGCTTCGTCGTAGTCGGTGCGCACCGCCACGCCGGCCACGCGCTGCAGCGAGTCGGCCAGGTTCTTGTCGGGCATCTTGCCCACGTCCACCGCGGTGATGACCTCGACGTTGGCCGATGCATCACGCTTGGCGGTCAGCGACGCCTCCGTCGAGGCGCGGATGCCGGTGACGACGACGGTCTGCAGCGACTGCTTGGACTTGTCGTCCTTGCTGTCCGCCTGTTGGGCCGAGGCCGTGCCTTGCAGGCCGAGCAGCAGGGCGGCCAGGCCGCAGGCGATGGGGGTGGGCTTGAAGTTCATGGGCACGCTCCAGGTTGCCGGATGCAAAGATTCTTGCGGCGCCGGCGCGGCAGCAACACGTGCCAGGCCCCCCAAGTCGGCAAGGGAACAACACCGCGAACATCACGGAATGGCGACGCGTCATGTGCGGCGGTTATGCCCGCCGCAGGGTCACTTCGAGCCAGTCCGGTGTCAGACGGCGTGGCAGGCGACGCGGCGGCCGTCCACCTCGCGCAGCAGCGGCACTTCCTCTGCGCAGCGCGGCATCGCCAGCGGGCAGCGCTTGTGGAAGGCGCAGCCGCTGGGCGGGTTCAGCGGGCTGGGCAGCTCGCCGTGGATCACGATGCGCTCGCGGCGGTCGGCCTTGCGCAGGGCCGGCGTCGCGCTCATCAGGGCGCGCGTGTACGGGTGCAGCGGTGACGCGAACAGCGTGCGCTTGTCGCCTATCTCGACCGCCGCGCCCAGGTACATCACCATCACCTCGTCGGCCACATGCTCGACGACCGACAGGTTGTGCGAGATGAACACATAGCCGGTGCCGAACTCGTCCTGCAGGTCCATGAAGAGATTCAGGATCTGGGCCTGGATGGACACGTCCAGCGCGCTGACCGGCTCGTCCGCGACGACGATGCCCGGGTTCATGATCATGGCCCGCGCGATGGCGATGCGCTGGCGCTGGCCGCCCGAGAACATGTGGGGATAACGCCGCAGATGCTCGGGGCGCAGGCCGACCTTCGTCGCCAGCGCCTCGACGCGCTCCTTGCGTTCCGCTGCGCTCAGCTGCGAGTTGATGAGCAGCGGCTCCGCCAGCGTCGTCGCGACGGTCTTGCGCGGATTCAGCGAGGCGAACGGGTTCTGGAACACCATCTGCACGTCGCGGCGCAGGCGTTGCAGCGTCGCCTTGTCGGCGGTTGCGGCGTCGGTGCCGCGGATCTTCAGCGAGCCGCGTGTGGGCGCCTCGATCAACGTCAGCTGCCGCGCCAGCGTGCTCTTGCCGCAGCCCGATTCGCCGACGACAGCCAGCGTCTTCTTCGGCGCCAGCGTGAAGCTGACGCCATTGAGCGCCTTCACCGTGGCCTTGGGCTGGAACAGGCCGCGGCTGACGGGGTAGTGCTTGGCGAGGTCGGTGGCCTCGAGCAGCAAGCCGAGCGCCGGGCCGCCCCAAGCCGGCGACGCCCCCTCCGGGGGCAGCGTCGCAGCAGGCGACGCGTGGGGGCTGACATCCTTAGACATGCTCGACCGGCTCCACCGGGAAGAAGCAGCGCACCCCATGCTCCAGCGCCGGCCGCGTCTCGACGCAGCTGACGTGCGCGCGCGGGCAGCGTGGCGACAGCAGGCAACCCACCGGCCGGTCCAGCGCACCGGGCACGATGCCCGGCAGCGCGGAGAGGCGCTTCGCGCCCTGGTTGTGCTCCGGGATCGCGGCCAGCAGCGCGTTCGTGTACGGGTGGCGCGGCGCGTCGAACAAGCCCGGCACCGGGCCGGTCTCGACGATCTGGCCGGCGTACATCACGGCGATCCGTTGCGCCATCTCGGCCACGATGGCCAGGTCGTGCGTGATCATGATCAGGCCCATGCCCTGTTCGCGTTGCAGCTTGAGCAGCAGCGCCATGATCTGGGCCTGGATGGTCACGTCGAGCGCGGTGGTGGGCTCGTCGGCGATGAGCAGCTTCGGCCCACAGGCGATGGCCATCGCGATCATCACGCGCTGGTTCATGCCGCCGGAGAGCTGATGCGGATAGGCGCTGGCGCGGTTGGCGGCGTCGGGGATCTCGACCTGCTCCAGCAGTTCGATGACGCGCTGTTTCGCAGCCTTGCCTGTCAGGCCCAGGTGGGCCCTAAGCACCTCGGCGATCTGGGCGCCGACGGTGTAGCTGGGGTTGAGGCTGGAGAGCGCGTCCTGAAACACCATGGCGACGTCGCGGCCGATGAGCGCTCGGCGTTCGCGGGGCGAGAGCTTGAGCAGGTCGCGGCCTTGGAATTCGATGGCGTCGGCGGTGACTTTTCCCGGTGGGTCGATGAGGCCCATGAGGGCAAGCATCGTCACGGACTTGCCGGAGCCGGATTCGCCGACGATGCCGAGGAGTTCGCCTTTGTCGACTTGCAGGTCGACGCCGTCGACGGCGGGGAAGTTGCCGAACGTGACGCGGAGGTTGCGTATGGTGAGGAGGCTCATCGGTGGTTTCGGTTGATGGCCAGTGCGGTGCCGGGATTTCGGCCCGGCGGCCGACTCACTTTTTGGGCCGCCAAAAAGTAAGCAAAAAGCTCCCCCCTGACCGCCCCGCCCCTTCGGGTTTCCCTGCGCTGCTCAGGCCTTGAAGCCCCGCGCAGAACTCCCTTCGCTACGCTGCGGTCAAACAGCTGCGCGGAGTCAGTTGACGAAGCGCGCTGCGCGCGCGGCTTCAAGTCCTTCCGCTGCTCGGCGGGGCTAAAAGGGGGCATACGAAATACGTCCACCGGACGGCTTTTGGGCTTGGCGGTTGGCTGTTGGGCTGTTGGCTGTTCGGCTGTTCCCTCACACCCCTTTGGAGGAGCCGAGAAGCGCAGCAGCCCGAGGCGCGCGCGAAGCGCGCTTCGTCGTCTGACTTCGCGCAGCTGTCTGAACGCAGCGTAGCG
>SEEY01000917.1 GCA_004211235.1 Rubrivivax sp. | reverse complement strand
GCCGACAGCGTCCCACCAGGCCGACACCGCCCGCCCTGCGATCAAGCCGCAGCCGCTGACGGCCCACCAGCTGGAGAGCCAGGTGCTCTACCGCACCGGCGAGATCTTCACGCGCACGCTGCTGGCTGCGCTGAGCAAGAGCCTGGCCGAGGCAGAGCAGCCCCCGCTGGGCATCCTGCAGCTGCTCACCATCGAGAAGCTGCTGATGGCGAGCGACCAGGCCGCCGAACTGCTGCAGAGCCAGCTGGCCAGCTGGCCGGACCTGTCCAGCCCTTCCAGCGGCGCTCGCCGCGCGGCCGCACAGCGCCACATCGCCCCGCTCAATGGCCGCGAGCTGGCCGACCTGCTCGCCATGCTGCTGGTGGCCGAGGAGCTGAGCAACGACGACGACCTCGACACGCTGGAGACGTACTCCAACTACGCCGTCGCCCTGGCCGCCGACCTGCAGATCGACACCCGCGAGCTGCAGACCCAGGCCGAGCAGCTGGCGGCCGAGCAGATCCAGGCGGAGGAAGACAACCGGCTCGGTCGCAACGCGGCGGGCGATGCGTTTGCAGCGGCGCATGGCGCAAAGGTGGCGGCATGAAGTCGCGCATCGATGTGCTCGAGGCTCCTGTCGGTCACACCGACAGCACCCGCTACATGGCTGCGACGTACCCCGGCGAAGGCGCCTACGTCAGCGGCACTGACCTCATCGTCGTTTGCAACGGAATTGCGATGTGCGTGCCCATGGCCGCCCGCCTGGTGGTTCGCCAGGACATCGACGCCGAGATGGCGCCGGCGCACGACTACGGCCGCGGCATCTCCGAGCAGACGCTGCTGCGCGCCATCGTGCTGATCCAGCGGCCCGAGCTGATCAAGGAGCTTCCCAATGCATAAGCTATACCTCGTCGGGCAGCACCGCGGCCCGAGCTGGGAATTTCAAGGCGTGTTCAGCAGCCCGGAGGCTGCCGACGCCGCTTGCAAAACACGCACGTTCTTCGTCTACCCCGTCACCTTGGACGAGGAACAGCCCACCGAGACGACGCCGCACCAGCCCAACAGCGTGCGCTGGCCACGTTGCAATGGCGCAGAGCCTGTCGAAGCCTTCGCGCAGGCCTGGGCCTCACGCGACGTGCTGGCCGAGCGCCAGCGGCAGATCGAGCTCGAGGGCTGGACGCCCGAGCACGACGACGCGCACAAGGGCGGCAGCATGGCGTTGGCCGCCTCCTGCTACGCGATGGCTGGCGCTCAGTCGGATCGCGTCTCGTCCGAGTTCGTCGGCAAGCTGTGGCCGTGGACAGGTTGGGCCTGGCAGTGGTGGAAGCCGAAGGACAAGCGCCATAACCTGGTGCGGGCCGGCGCCCTCATCCTGGCCGAAATCGAACGCCTGGATCGCGCCGCGGACCGTCAGGAGCCGCGGGCATGAAGCACGGCACTCGCCGCCGCGACACCCTGCCCGACGTCGCGGTCTCGCTCAACTGGCGCGCCCCCAGCGCGGAGGGGGGCGGGGAGCCGCGAGAGGCCGAAGAACAGCCGGCGACGGTGGAGCGGCTGAAGGTAACGGTCACCCCCCGCGACGACACGCCTGGCGAGGGGCGGGGGAGCCGGTCAAGGTCAG
>SEEY01000916.1 GCA_004211235.1 Rubrivivax sp. | reverse complement strand
GCGTGCGCCTGAGCGCCGACCGTCTTCAAGCCGTCGGCGCTCAGGCGCACGCGGTCGCCGCCGCTGAGGAAGAGCCAGCGCTGGCCGTGTTCATCGGTGACATGCGTCGGGTCGATGTGCGCGGGCAGGCCCAGCGGCTGCGGCGTGGACCACGGCCCTTCGATGCGGTCCGCCCAGGTGACGAGGATGTCGTTGGGCTGCGCCTTGACCGGCAGATAGAGGTAGTAGCGCTGGCCGTGCCTGCACAGGTCCGGCGCCCAGACGCTGCCGACGAATGCCTGCAGCGCGTTGGCCACCGGCTGCCAGTTGACGAGATCACGCGAGTGCCAGATCAGCAGCCCGGGCACGGCCTCGAAGCTGGAATGCGTGAGGTAGTAGTCGTCACCGTCCTTCAGCACCGACGGGTCGGGGCGGTCGCCGGCCAGCACCGGGTTCAGGTAGCGGCCATCGCCCTGGTCGGCCTTGCGCTGGCCCTCGATGCCCTGCGGCCAGGGCTTGCACGGCGGCAGATAGGGCAGGCCCGGCGCGTCGCTGCAGTCGCCGGCAGCCCAGGCGGCAGGTGCTCCCAGCAGCGCCAGCACGCCGCGACGGTCCAGCCCCACGGCCGTGTCCAGGGTCACTTCGAGACCTGCGTGAACAGCGACTGCCAGCCCGCCTTCGGGCTCATGTCGGCGAGGTTCCAGTCCGCCTCGACGAAGGCGCGCTGTGTCGGCTTGCGCTTCGGCAGGCCGTCGGGGTTGTTCTGCGTCTCGTCGTCGATCAGCGTGCCGCGGTCTTCGGCGATGTCGGAGAGCTGCTTGAAGTCCAGCGGGTCACGCGCCCAGGGCCGCGAGCCCACGACCAGCGGCAGCACGCGCTCCAGCTCGCGTGGCTGCAGCCAGCTCAGGCCCGGCGGCAGGTAAGGCTCGCGCACGGGAATGATCTCGGCGGCGGTCGTGTAGCGGCCCGTGAGCACCAGCGGCCGGCCGCTGCGGTCGACCGCGAGGTTGTCCTGCGCGTAGAGCTGCACGTCGCCCACGCCGCCCAGCGTGAACAGCGGCAGGTTGAGCACGGTGTCGGGCCCGGCACGGTAGACGTTGCCGGCCAGCGTGATCTTGCCGATCTGGTAGGGGCGGCCCACCCATTCATGCGCGATCAGGTTGTAGTGCACCGCGCGCCAGCCGGGGTTGTAGATCAGGTTGTTGACCATCGCGCCCCACACGCCGCCCTTGAACAGCGCATTGCGCTCCCGGTTGGAGGCGTAGATGTTGCCCAGCAGCAGGATCTGGGTGGCGTTGTCGTGGATGAGGCTGCCCTTGCTGTGCTCGCCCTTGACGTGCACCGCGTTATTCAGCCCCTCGTAGATGAGGTTGTGGCTGTAGGTGATGGCGTGCGACGTGTGGGCGCGCCAGTCGTCGGGCGTGGCGCCCTGGAAGCGGTGGCCGCCGACGGAGATGTTCTCGTCCGTCGCCCACGAGAAGCTGCAGTGGTCGACGATGACGCGCTCGGCGCCGTCGCTGGTGGAGAAGCCGTCGTGGTCGTTGCCGCTGCGCCGGGCCCGGCCGTAGGCGCCGGGCCGGATGCTGATGTGCTGCAGGATCACGTCCTTGGCGAACACCTCCAGCT
>SEEY01000172.1 GCA_004211235.1 Rubrivivax sp. | reverse complement strand
CCTCATGACCAGCCCGCATCTCGCCTTCTCGAACCCGGACCCGGCGCCCGCCTCTGCCCGCCATGCCAGTGGCAGCCGCTTCCTGACGCCCACGCTGGCGCAGGCCGCCTTCGACGCCGTCACGCCGGCCATCGAATCGCTGCTCGCATCACCGGACGTCAGCGGCCTGGGCGTGCTGCATCTGGTGGCGCTGGACCCGAGCGTCGAGGGCGACACGCCGCGCGTCCTCGCCGAGCACTCCATCGGCGACCGGGCGCGCTGGGATGTCGACTACGCCGACTACGCGCGGCGCAAGGCGCAGCTCTCCTGGCGCCACCGCATGGACAGCCGGCGCCTGCAGCTGCTGGAGCCGCATCGGCTGCGCGCCGACGACGACCTGCTCTGGGGCGGCGTCTGGCTTGACGGGCTCGTCGTCGCCGCAAGCGGCGCCTTCCCGATCTGGGACGAGTGCTTCTCGCTGATGGCCGCGGCGCAGCTGCGCGCCCGCGCCTGGGAAGCCGCGAATGCCGCGAATGCCGCGAACACCGCCCGCTGAGGCCTGAATTTTCACCACTGACCCTCCGGACCCGACATGACTGACACCCTCCTCCCCTCTTCCCTCCCTGCCACGCCGGCGCCGACCTCGCTGGCCGGCCAGGTCGCGTTGATCACCGGCGGCGGACGCGGCCTCGGCGCGGCCATTGCGCAGGTGCTGGGTGAATCGGGCATGCGGCTGGTGCTGGCCGACGTGGACGTGCAGCGCGCGCAGAACTGCGCGGCTTTGCTGGAGGAGCAGGACATCGAGGCCGTCGCCGTGCCCCTGGACGTCTCCGACCCCGCGCAATGCGAGCAGGCCGTGGCCGCCGCGGTGGCGCAGTTCGGCCGCATCGATGCCCTCGTCAACAACGCTGCGATCGACGTGACCGCACCGCTCACGGAGCTCGCGGTCGAGGACTGGCTGCGCGTGCTGCACACCAACCTGTCCGGCCCGCTGCTCATGACCAAGTTCGCCACGGCGCAGATGCTCCGGCAGCCGAAGGGCGGCCATGTCGTCAACATCGCGTCCACGGCGTCCAAGCGCGCCTGGCCCAACGCAAGCGCCTATCACGCCACCAAGTGGGGCCTGCTCGGCCTGTCGCATGCGCTGCATGCCGAGCTGCGCGACCAGCGCGTGCGCGTCAGCGCCATCGTCGCCGGCGGCATGAAGACACCCTTCCTGCTGGACCGCTTCCCCGGCATCGACGAGACCAAGCTGCAGGACCCGATCAACGTCGCCTGCGCGATCCGCTTCCTGCTGCAGCAGCCCGAGGGCAGCGTCATCCCGGAGATGACGGTGCTGCCCACCCTCGAGACCTCCTGGCCATGACGGCCTGGATGGCCTCCACGGCAGCCGCCATGGGCCCGGGCTCCGCCCCGCTCGATCCGCTGGGCCTGCTGCCGCAGCAGGGTGGCGACCTGTCCGCCGCCTCCACGCAGCCGCACGCCGGTGCGCCGCTGCGGCCCTGCCTGTTCATCGACAAGGACGGCACGCTGATCGAGAACGTGCCCTACAACGCCGACCCGGCGCTGCTGCGCTTCATGCCCGGCGCGGGCGCGGCGCTGGCACGACTGCAGCGGGCCGGGCTGGCGCTGGTGATCGTCACCAACCAGAGCGGCATCGCCCATGGCCGCTTCACACGCGCGCAGTTCGCGCATCTGCAGCAGGTTCTGCTGCAACGGCTGCATGACGAAGCCGGCGTGGACATCCTCGACGTGGAGATCTGCCCGCACGCGCCCGACGTCGAAGGCCGGCCGGCCTGCCTGTGCCGCAAGCCGGCGCCCGGCATGCTCATCCGCGCGGCCCACCGCCATGGGCTGGACCTGACGCGCTCCTGGATGGTGGGGGACACGCTGGACGACGTGGAAGCCGGCCATCGCGCCGGTGCGCAGGGCCTGCTGTTCGACAGCGGCGGCGAAACGGTCTGGCGCCGCTCGCCGCTGCGCAGGCCCGACGTGACGTTCACCGACTGGGCCGCGCTGGCCGACCACATCGAACAGGCGCTCACCCTGCAGGCCGGCAGCCGCCAGGCGCAGCCGGGCTAGCGAGTCGCCCACCGGAGATCGACCGTGCTCGACAAATGGGACAGCGCCCTGAAGTGCGTGCCGCCCGGCCGCCTGGTGTCGATGGCGCCGGAGCTGGCGCGGCCGCTCGTCTTCACCAACGGCGTGTTCGACCTGCTGCACGTCGGCCATGTCGCCTGCCTGGAAGCAGCCAGCCGCCAGGGCAGCTGCCTCGTCGTCGCGCTGAACGGCGATGCCTCCGCGAGCGCCCTGGGCAAGCCCGGGCAGCGGCCGTTCTGCACGCTGCAGGACCGCGCCCGCGTGGTGGCCGCCCTCGCCTGCGTGGCCTGGGTGACCTGGTTCGACGAGGCCACGCCGGCAGCGCTGCTCGCGGCGCTGCGGCCCGACGTCTACGTGAAGGGCGGCGACTACGACGAAGCGCTGCTGCCCGAGACACCGCTCGTGCGCAGCTGGGGCGGGCGCGTCGTCATCGCGCCCTACCAGGCCGGCCATTCGACGACCCGGCTGGCCGCCCGATTGCAGGGAGTCACGCCATGACACACGCCAGCCACCGTCAAGACGACGATCTGTCCGCACGGCTCAGCGCGCCGCCCTCGGTGCTCGTCATCGGCGACTGCATGCTGGACGTCTATCTCGAAGGCGTCGTGCAGCGCATCTCGCCCGAGGCACCCGTGCCCGTGCTGCAGCTGCACCGGCAGTCGCAGCGCGCCGGTGGCGCCGCCAACGTGGCGATCAACCTCGCGCGGCTGCGCTGCCCCTGCACGCTGACCGGCCTGGTTGGCACGGACACCGCGGGCGCCTGCCTGGTGGAACTGCTGGACCAGCCCGGCATCACGCAACACCTCGTGCGCAGCCCCGGCGTGCACACGACGCAGAAGATCCGCATGGTCAGCCAGCGCCAGCAGCTGCTGCGCATGGATGTCGAGGCCGCGCCGCCGGCAGACAGCGTCGGCGCGCTGGCCAGCCTCGCGCGCGAACTTGCCAGCCGCCACCGCTGGGTGCTCCTTTCCGACTACGCCAAGGGCGCGCTGGGCACGGCAACCGACCTGCAGGCCTTGCTGACGCAATGCCGCGCACAGCGCATCCACGTGCTGGTGGACCCGAAGCGCAAGGACCTGTCGGCCTACGCGGGCGCCTGGCTGCTCAAGCCCAACGTGGCGGAGCTGCGCGAGGCGGTCGGCCCGTGGGCGGACGAGGACGAGCTCTGCGCGCGCCTGGCCGAGCTGCAGCAGCGCCTGGACATCGAGCACGTGCTGCTGACGCGCGGCGAGCACGGCATGAGCCTGTACTCGCGCGGCGGCCGCTGCCTGCATGTGCCCACCGCGGCGCGCGAGGTGTACGACGTGAGCGGCGCCGGCGACACCGTGCTGGCGGCGCTGACCTGCAGCCTGGCCAACGGCCAGCCGCTGGAGGACGCCGTGCGCGCGGCGAACCGCGCGGCCGGCGTCGTCGTCGGCAAGTTCGGCACGGCCTCCGTCACGCCCGAGGAACTGGAGAACGCGACATGAGTGCATTGCCGACCTTCCCGAGCGAGTCGGGCGAAGAGATCGTCGCGGCCGGCCTGGCAGCGCATCGCGCGCTGTTCGACCGACTGCAGGCCCTGCAGCCCGACATCCTGCGCGCCGCCGGCCTCGTCACCAACACGCTGCGCCGCGGCCGCAAGCTGCTGCTGATGGGCAACGGCGGCTCGGCTGCCGACTGCCAGCATCTCGCCGCCGAGTTCACCGGCCGCTTCCAGCACGAGCGCCGGCCGCTGGCCGCGCTGTCGCTGACCACGGACACCTCGGCGCTGACCTGCATCGGCAACGACTACGGCTTCGAGGAGGTCTTCGCGCGCCAGCTCGGCGGCCTGGCCCAGCGCGGCGACTGCGTGGTGGCGATCTCGACCTCCGGCCGCTCGCCCAACGTGCTGCGCGGGCTGGAGCGGGCCCATGCGATGGGCCTGACGAGCATCGGCCTGACCGGCCGCGACGGCGGCGACATGCCGGCGCTGTGCGACCTGTGCCTGGTGGTGCCGCATACCGACACGGCCCGCATCCAGGAAGCCCACATCTTCATCGGCCACAGCCTGTGTGCGGTGGAACTCGTCCGCCTGGGCCGCGCGCGCCGCCGCGACGATCTCGTCGGGCGTGGCGCCCGGCTGGCCATAGCCGATGTTGTAGGCGATGGTGTCGTTGAACAGCATCGGGTCCTGCGGCACGACACCGATGGCGCTGCGCAGGCTCGCCTGCGTCAACTGGGCCAGCGGCTGGCCGCCGATGCTCACCTGGCCCGCGTCGGGGTCGTACATGCGCATGAGCAGCCGCGCCAGGGTCGACTTGCCCGAGCCGCTGCTGCCGACGACGGCGCAGGTCTGGAGCCGGTCACGAGGATGCGCCCCGCGCCGCGCTGCACCATGCCGCGGCCGACCTGCTGGATCAGGTCGATGGTGCCGGTGATGTTGGTGTCGATCACATGGCGCACCTGCTGAAAATCCTGCTGCAAGAAGGCATGGCCGAGCCCGTGCCCGGCGTTGGCCATCAGCACCGCCACCGGCCGGGCGCCGACGGCCGCCACCAGCCGCGCAACCCCGTCAGCCGTGGCCAGGTCCGCCTGGACCGTCTCGACGTGGCCGCCATGCATGCGCAGTTCTGCCGCCACCTCCTCCAGCGGCCCGGCATCGGCGGCCAGGAACAGGTCATGGCCGTCCGCGGCGCACAGGCGGGCCAGCTCCCGGCCGATGCCCGAGGAAGCTCCGGTCACGACGGCAATGGGGCGGTGGGGCACGGTGGACATGGCGCTATCTCCTGCGTGGCGGGGCGAGCTTGCATGGCAAGGCCCATGCCGACGCCGGCAGGTGCGGCGTTTGCCCCGACCGGCATCCCCAACCGCTGAACGAGGCCGCGACATGAACCACGACGACCCGACCCACCAGTCCCCACCACGCGCCAAGCCGCTTCAGCAGGACCGGCCCCTGCAGGGCACGGAGACCGAGCCGGACCAACGCGAGCCGCGGGTGAAGGGGCAACAGGCCGACATCAGGCCCAGTGCCGAAAAGCTGAAGGAACAGACCGACGCCGCGCTGGAGAACGTGCGCGAAGGCTACGGCGGCGGCCGAAGCCGCTGAAGCCGAGCCGCCAGCCGCCAGCTTTGGCGCGCCACCGCCATCCGCCCCTCACCCACCGCCACGAGCGCACGGAGTCCGCATGAGCCAGACCGTCAGCGACCAGCTTCTGCAACGCCTGCACGCCTGGGGCGTGCGCCGCATCTACGGCTATCCCGGCGACGGCATCAATGGCCTGATGGGCGCCTTCAATCGCATGGGCTCCGAGATGAGCTTCGTGCAGGCCCCTCACGAAGAGCTCGCGGCCTTCATGGCGACGGCGCATGCCAAGTTCACGGGCGAGGTCGGCGTCTGCATGGCGACCTCCGGGCCCGGCGCCATCCACCTGCTCAACGGCCTCTACGACGCCAAGGCGGACCACCAGCCGGTGGTGGCCATCGTCGGTCAGCAGGCACGGTCGGCGCTGGGCGGCGACTACCAGCAGGAGGTGGACCTGCCGAGCCTGTTCAAGGACGTGGCCCATGAGTTCGTGCAGATGGCCACCGTGCCCACCCAGGTGCGCCACCTGGTGGACCGCGCCATGCGCATCGCACGAGACCAGCGCTGCGTCACCTGCGTCATCGTGCCCAACGACCTGCAGGAGATGGACGCCGCCGAGCCGCCTCGCGAGCACGGCACGGTGCACACCGGCATCGGCAGGACCGGCCGGCCCCAGCTGCCGGACGCGGACAGCCTGCAGGCGGCGGCCGACGCGCTGAACGCGGGGCAGAAGGTCGCCATCCTCGCCGGCGCCGGTGCGCTCGGGGCGACCGACGAACTGATCGCCGTGGCCGACCTGCTCGGCGCGGGCATCGCCAAGGCCCTGCTCGGCAAGTTTGCGGTGCCGGACGACCTGCCCTGCGTCACCGGAGCCATCGGCCTGCTCGGCACCGCGCCCAGCTGGGAGCTGATGGAGGGCTGCGACACGCTGCTGATGGTCGGCTCCAGCTTTCCGTATTCGGAGTTCCTGCCCAAGGAAGGCCAGGCGCGCGGCGTGCAGATCGACCTGGACGGACGCAAGCTGTCGCTGCGCTATCCGATGGAGGTCAACCTGGTCGGCGATGCGGCCCACACGCTGCGCGCACTGCTGCCGCTGCTGCGGCGCAAGGAGGACCGGCAGTGGCGCGACAGGATCGAGGCGAGCGTGCGCAACTGGTGGGCCGTGCTGGAGAAGCGCGCCATGAATGAGGCCACGCCCATCAATCCGCAGCGGGTGTTCTGGGAGGCGTCGCCCCAGTTGCCTGACAACGCCATCCTGACGGTGGACTCGGGCACCAGCGCCTGCTGGTATGCGCGCGACATCAAGGCCCGGCGCGGCATGATGGGTTCGCTCTCGGGCGGCCTGGCGACGATGGGCAATGCCGTGCCCTACGCCACCGCCGCCAAGATGTGCCACCCGGACCGCCCGGTGATCGCCCTGGTCGGCGACGGCGCGATGCAGATGCTGGGCATCAACGGCCTCATCACCATTGCGCGGCACTGGCGGGAATGGGCCGACCCGCGGCTGGTGGTCATGGTGCTGAACAACGGCGACCTGAACATGGTGACCTGGGAGCAGCGGGTCAGCGACGGCGACCCGAAGTTCAGCGCATCACAGGACCTGCCGGCGTTTCCGTTTGCCGAATTCGCGCGCTCGCTCGGCCTGCAGGGCCTGCGCATCGACAAGCCCGGCGACGTGGCCGGCGCCTGGGCCACGGCGCTGGCCGCCGACCGGCCGATGCTGCTGGAGTTCATGACCGACCCCAACGTGCCGCCGGTGCCGCCGCACCTGAGCGTGAAGCAGGCGGGGCACTTCATGAAGGCCTTGCTCCAGGGTGACCCGGACGCACGCCAGGTCATCATGGCGACGATGCGCGAGGCCTGGGACGGCGTCACGGCCGGCAAGTCCTAGCCTGCGCCTGGCCCGGCATCCCCGAGAGAAGTGATCTTGCGCAGATCCTCCATCCATGCGGCCAGCGCGGGCGCGCGGTCAGCGCCATGCAGCCGCAGCAGCGAGGACGGATGCAGCGTGATCAGCACCCGCATGCCGTCAGGGCGCTGCAGCCATTGCCCGCGCTCGGCCGTCACCGCCACCGGCCGCCCGAGCAGCGCCCGCGCGGCCGTCGCGCCGAGGGCGACGATGGCCTTGGGCCGCACCAGCTCGATCTCGCTTTCCAGCCAGTGATGGCAGGCCTCGACCTCGCGCTGGGCCGGCGTCTTGTGCATGCGGCGCTTGCCGCGCAGCTCGTACTTGAAGTGCTTGACGGCATTCGTCACGTAGAAGGTGCTGCGGTCCAGCCCGAGCTCGCTGATGGCTTCGTCCAGCAACTTGCCGGCGGGGCCGACGAAAGGGTGGCCGGCCAGGTCTTCCTTGTCTCCGGGCTGCTCGCCCACCAGCATCACGGCAGCCTTCGGCGGGCCTTCGCCGAAGACGGTCTGCGTGGCCGGCGCCTGGGCCACGGCGCTGGCCGCCGACCGGCCGATGCTGCTGGAGTTCA
>SEEY01000915.1 GCA_004211235.1 Rubrivivax sp. | reverse complement strand
CAACAGCCACGGTGCGGCGGCATCGGCGTCGTGTGCCGCCAGCCAATGGCGTGCAATGCGTGCCGGGTCGGCCCCCTGGCGCTCTCGCACCGCGGCGGCGGCGCGGTGCGAGAGCGCCAGGGGGCCGACCCGGCACGCATTGCACGCCATTGGCTGGCGGCACACGACGCCGATGCCGCCGCACCGTGGCTGTTGCGCGTCGACGAACGCCTGCGCGCACTGGGCCTGGTGGACGAACCGCGAAGCTGACGACGCGCGGCCGGGCGACCCGGCGCCTAGATGTCCAGCGTGTAGACCGTCGCGCTCGCGCGCTCCTGATCCGAGTGGCCGGCCAGCGCCCGGTCCCACTCCTGACCGCTGGCGCCGGTGCTGGCGGATGCTGTCTTGATCAGCTCCATCACCTCTTCGGTACCGGCATCGAACTCGCCGACCTGGGTGTGGTCTACGCTGAAGAGCCGGGCAAGCGAGCCGTCGGCGGACGGGATGACGACGAGCCAGCGCGAGATCTCGCGATGCGTCTTCTGCTCGTGCCGTGGGGGCACCTCGTGACCAAAACCGTTGTTCATGGAGTTCTCCTCAAAGCTTGGCGAGCGACGCCGGCTCGGTGGCCCACCCGACCGTGGGCAGGAACTCGGCGCGCTCCGGGCTGCCCACATCATCCACGCACTTCAACTCGCGCGGCGAGTAACGGCCCGTTTCGGTGGCGTCGACGTGGGCGGCAGCGGCAGCCGGCCTTTGACAACCGTTCCTGGTCGGCGGGCAGCACTCTGGCGAAGCCGGCTGCGCACGGCCCTGGCGGATGGCACCGGCAGGTCTGGCAAGCCTGGGAAAACCATGTGATCAGCAGTGGACCGGGCACGTTATCTTTATTGAACCGCTGTTTCATTTTCAAATTCTGTGACCTCAACCCCTTCAGCCGCCTCCCGGCCGGTGTCCATCGCCGCCCTGGGCGAATGCATGCTCGAGCTGCAGGGCCAAGCCTTCGGCCAACTGCGCCAGAGCTTCGGCGGCGACACGCTCAACACCGCCGTCTACCTGGCCCGCTGCGGCGGCCCGGACCTGCGCGTGCACTATGCGACGGCGCTGGGCGACGACTCCCTGAGCGCCGGCCTGCTGGAACGCTGGCAGGCCGAAGGTGTGCTGACCGGCCTGGTCCAGCGCCTGCCGGGCCGCGTGCCGGGGCTTTACCTGATCGAGCTGGAGCCCAGCGGTGAGCGGCACTTCCACTACTGGCGCGGCCAGGCAGCGGCGCGAGCCTATTTCGACACCGCGACGACGGCGCTGGAGGAACAGGCCGACGCCCTCGACGCCCTCTACCTCTCGGGCATCAGCCTGGCCATCCTGCCGCAGGCCGGCCGTGAACGCGTGCTGGCGCTGATGGCGCGCATGCGCGCCGCCGGCAAGCTCGTCGCCTTCGACAACAACTACCGACCGCGGCTGTGGGACTCGGTGGCCGACACGCGCTACTGGTACGGCCGCGCCTTCGCCGCCTCGTCGGTCGCGCTGATCACCGCCGACGACCACCAGGCCCTGCACGCCCTGCCCGACCTGGCCAGCGCCGTCAGCGCCGCGCAAGCCCTGCCGGTGCCCGAGATCGCCATCAAG
>SEEY01000171.1 GCA_004211235.1 Rubrivivax sp. | reverse complement strand
TGCTGGTGGGCGTGATGCCGATCCCCATTCCCGGCCTCAAGGCAGACTTCCCGGCCGGCGTGCCGGCGTCGGCTGGCTACGTGCCGGGCGTGCCGCGCCTGGGCGTGCCGCCGCAGCTGGCCACCGACGCCAGCCTCGGCGTGACCAACCCCAACCTGGCCCGCCCCGGCGATGTCGCCACCGCGATGCCTTCGGGCCTGGCGCTGGCCTCGTCCTTCGACCCCGCCCTGGCCGCGCGCATCGGGGCCACCGTGGCGCAGGAGGCACGCGCCAAGGGCTTCAACGTGCTGCTGGCCGGCGGCCTGAACCTGGCGCGCGACCCGCGCAACGGCCGCAACTTCGAGTACCTGGGCGAAGACCCGCTGCTGGCCGGCGTGCTGGCCGGGCATTCCATCAGGGCCATCCAGGCGCAGGGCGTGGTGTCGACCATCAAGCACTTCGCACTGAACGGGCAGGAGACGCTGCGCTTCTATGCCGACTCGGTGATCGCCGAGGCGCCGCTGCGCGAGAGCGAGCTGCTGGCCTTCCAGATCGGCATCGAGATCGGCCAGCCGGGTGCGGTCATGTGCGCCTACAACCTGGTCAACGGCCACAAGGCCTGCGGCAACGACCATCTGCTCAACACCGTGCTCAAGCGCGACTGGGGCTACAAGGGCTGGGTCATGTCGGACTGGGGCGCCGTCAGCGGCGCCGAGTTCTTCAACGCCGGGCTGGACCAGCAGGCCGGCAGCCAGCTGGACCGCCAGGTCTGGTTCGGCAAGCCGCTGCAGGCGCTGATCGATGCGGGCAAGGTGAACAAGGCGCGCGTGTCGGACGCGGTGCGGCGCATGCTGCGCAGCCTCCATGCGCTGGGCATCGACGCGCCCTACCCGCCGCAAGCCATCGACTACAAGGCCCACGCGCAAGTCGCGCTGGAGGCGGCGCGCGCAGGGCTGGTGCTGCTGAAGAACGAGGGCGGCCTGCTGCCGCTGGACAAGGCAGCGCTGGCAGCCAGGAGCGTGCTGATCGTCGGCGGCAATGCCGACTTCGGCGTGCTCTCGGGCGGCGGCTCCAGCCAGGTGTTCGCCAGCAACGGAAAGCCGCGCTTCGTCGGCGGTGATGTGGACGACCCGTCAACCCTGTTCACGCGCCAGGTCTACACGCGGGGCGCGCCGCTGTCCGCGCTGAAGGCCGCGCTGCCCGACGCCAAATTCCGCTTCAACTCGGGCTACTCGCCGGACACGGCGGCGGCCTATGCAGCGCAGGCGGACGTCGTCATCGTCTTCGCCACCAAATGGGAGGGCGAGGCCTTCGACTCCGGCTCGCTGGCGTTGCCGCAGGGCCAGGACGAGCTGATCAGCAAGCTGGCGGCAGCCAACCGGAACGTCGTCGTCGTGCTGGAGACGGGCAACCCGGTCACCATGCCGTGGCTGCGCGACGTGCGCGCGGTGCTGCAGGCCTGGTACCCCGGGCAGGAAGGCGCGCAGGCGATCGCGGAGGCGCTGACCGGCGCCATCAATCCCTCGGGCCGCCTGCCCATCAGCCTTCCGCAGGCGTTGGCGCAGCTGCCGCGCGCTGCGCTGCCGGGCATGGGGCTGGCGGAGCGCACGCCGGTCAAGGTGATCTACGACGAAGGCGCGGACGCCGGCTACCGCTGGTTCGCCAGGACGGGGCTGACCCCGCTGTTCCCCTTCGGCCACGGCCTGAGCTACACGCGCTTCAGCCACAGCGGCGCCTGGGCGCGCGCCGATGCCCGGCAAGGCGTGGAGCTGGGCGTGACCGTCAGCAACGACGGCGCGCTGGCCGGCGCCGACGTGCCGCAGGCCTACCTCATTGCACGCAACGGCCAGAAGCTGCAGCGTCTGGTCGGCTTCGGCAAGCTGACTTTGCAGGCGGGCGAGCGCCAGTCGCTGACCGTCAAGGTCGACCCGCGCCTGTTGGCCGACTACCGCGACGAGAAGGGCCTGGGCGGCTGGACCGTGCCGGCCGGCACCTACACCTTCGCCTTCGGCAAGAGCGCCACCGAACTGGGCGAGCCGGTGGCGCTGAAGCTGGCGGCACAGCGGCTCAAGCCCTGACCCCTTCATCCGTCCATTCGACAGGCGGACACGGCGGCAGCCTCGATTGGCTTGCCGACAGGCGGCCGCAATCATGCGCACATCCCACGCTGACACGAGGCAAGCCGCCATGCGACCGCACGTAGAGTTGATCGACGAGAAAGACCTGATCTGGCACCCCGCCGAACTGCCGCACGGCAGTGGCGAAGCGCGCCAGCGCAACCTGAACTATTGCGAGGAAAAAGGCGAGGCCTCGCTGCTGGTGGAGTTCACCAGCGACTGGACCCGCCCGGCCGGCCTGCATGCCGCGCAGACCGAGTGGTATGTGCTCGAAGGCGAGATCAGCGTCGGCGACCAGGTGCTGGTGAAGGACGACTACCTGATGGCCCCGCAGGGCGTGCTGATGCCCGCCGTCAAGGCCAGGGCGGGCACGCGCATCCTGCTGTTCCGCGAGTACGCCGACTGGGCCTTCACGCCGGCCGACGCGCACGGCGCGAACCGCAACGCGGCGCATGAGCTGGTCATCAAGCAGGCCAGCCAGATGGCGTGGTACGACGTGACCCACCCGACGCATGGCAGCCCCATGGACTTCTCGCGTGGCGGCACACCGGTGCCGGGCCTGTTCATCAAGCTGCTGCACCACGACAAGATCACCGGCTTCTACACGCGGCTGATCCACGCCAAGGCGAACTGGAAGGAGCATCCCCTCGCCCACCACCCGTGCTACGAGGAGGCGTACACGCTGGAAGGCAGCTTCGAATACAACTTCGGCACCATGTACCCGGGCACGTATTTCTTCCGCCCGGCCGGCGTGCGCCATGGCGACTTCGTCGCCGGCGAGGAAGGCACGACCTGGCTGCTGCGCTGCGACGGCCGGCTGGTCGACTGGTACACCGATAACGCCCGTGTCGAGATGCACGGCGACCCCGTCAACTGGGGCCCCGACTTCCCGGGCAGCGAGCCGCCCGTGCTGCTGCAGGCGACCCGTTCGCGTTCCGTGGGCCCCATGAAAGATCCGAGCTACGTATGAGCACCGTCCCGAAACCCATCCCTCGCCCCATCGGCCGCGACACCTGCGGCTGGCGCAAGGTCTTCGCCGTGTTCGGCCCGTCCACCAACACCGTGGTCGAGCCCGAGTTCGCGGCCATGCGCCCGGCCGGCGTGACCAACCAGTACCGCGACATCTACATCGAGAACGCCAAGGCGCTGTCGAACGAGACCTTCATGGCCGGCATCGACATCCTGCAGGGCGCCGTCGATGCCGCCGTGCGCACGGCCCTGACAGCCGAGCCGGACTACATGGTGATGGGCGTCTCGGCCGTGTCCTTCGTCGGTGGCGCCGAGGCCTGCCACGCCCAGCTCAAGCATCTGCGCGAGATCAGCGGCAAGGAGTTCAGCGTCGGCCCGATCAGTTGCGTGGAGGCGATCAAGGCCTACGGCAGCATCCGCCGCGTGGCCGTCATCTCGCCCTACTACCCCATCGCCAACGAGCATGTGCGGCGCTTCTTCAGCGACTACGGCATCCAGCAGGTGCGCGACACCCCGCTGCGCTGCAAGAGCTGGACGGACATCTCGCGCGTCACCGAAACGCAGCTGGCGCGGGCACTGATGGAGCTCGACGGTGACGACATCGACGCCATCGTGCAGGTCGGCACCAACCTGTCGATGGCGCGGCTGGCGCCCTATGCCGAGGCCTTCCTGAACAAGCCGGTGATCGCGATCAACACGGCCACGTACTGGCATGCACTGCGCACCAACGGCATCCAGGACGCCGTCGACGGCTTCGGGCCGTTGCTGCAGCACCTGGACCTGAAGCGGGGCTGAACCCGCCTGCCATCGGCAAGAAGGCCCGGCGTCGCGAGACGCCGGGCCTTCTGTCTTCGTGGCCCCGAAGGGCCGCCCTCAATACTGGTACCGCGCCGTCAGCATCACGCTGCGGCCGGGGATGGCGAAGCGCGGCTGCACGACGCTGAAGCCGAACCCGGTCTGCCAGCCCTCCTGCTGCGTCAGGTTCTTGCCGGCGAGCTGCACCGTCCATGGGCCGAGGTCATAGGCCACATAGGCGTTGAGCGATTCCTGGCGTGGCACGGCACCGATCTGGGCGTTGTCGGCGGTGGAGAAATAGGCCGCTCTCTGGCTGTAGTCCGCACCGAAGCGCAGCGCGCCCGGGCCGGCCAGCGTGTTGTGGTCGAAGCCGACGGTGAAGGCATGGTCCGGGAACAGCGGCAAAGCGTTGTCGATGACCGAGCAGGGCACGTTCACCGTGGTCGCGCAGCCGGTGTACTTGCCGCTGTTGATGGCGCCGTTGGCCCAGAGCGTCAGCGTGGGCAGCACACGCCAAGCCGCCTCCACCTCCAGCCCGTTGAGCTTGGCGTTGTAGTTCTCCACGACGAAGCTGCCGGCGCTGGCGCCGCTGCTCACCGTGAGTGTCTGCTGCCGGTTCTTGATCTTGTTGTGGAACAGCGCCACGTTCACGCGCAGCCGGCGTTCCAGCAGTTCGGACTTCAGCCCCAGCTCCCAGGCATCGGTGGTCTGCGGCAGGAAGGGCTGGGTGATCTGCGGCACCGTCGCCGCCAGGCCGTTGTAGCCGCCGGCCTTGAAGCCCTGGCTGTAGCTGGCGTAGGCCAGTGTGTCAGGGGCCAGCTTGTGATCGATGCCGACCTTGGGCGTGAACTTGCCATAACGGTTGGACTGATCGAAGGGCTGCGCCGCGAGGGCGCCATCGAGCTGCTTGCGGTCCTGGCTGTAGCGGCCACCGACGAGCAGCGTCGTGGCGGACGTGATGCGTGCGCTGAGCTGGCCAAAGGCGGCACGGCTGGTCGTCTTGGCGTTGAAGCGCACCTGGGACGGCTGGAAGAAGATGGTCGAGTCGAGATCCTGCGAGCCCGACTCGTCGAAGTAGTAGAGCCCCGTGACGTAGCTGAGCCGGCCGTCCAGCAGCTCGCCGGCGGCCTGCAGCTCCTGGCTGAACTGGTGGTGGCGCGTCAGGCTCTCGCGCTGGAAGAGCGCCAGCGTGTCGCTGGCCGAACCGCCGATGAGCGCGGCCGACACGCCGCCGCTGAAGTCCTGCCGCCAGTGGTCGTTCATGCGGACGAAGCCGGTGATCGACGTCAGCCGGACATCGCCAAGCCGGCCCTGCAGCCGCAGCGTCGCGCCGGACTGCCGCACATCGGTCAGCGAGTCATAGGGCGACGCGACCTTGCGGTAGGAGCCGGTGCTGGGCGTGATGCTGCCGTCCGGCGCGATGGTGTTGGGCACGGCCCACTGGCCATCGCCGTCGGTGTGGGTGGTGAACAGGCTGAGGCGGGCCTGCAGCTCGGGGCCTTCGTAGGCCAGGTCGCCCTGCACGCCGATGGTGTCCTCGGCGCCGACGTCCCGTTGCTGCGTGACGTTGTACTGGCCATTGCCATCGCGGCTCTTGGCCATGCCCTGCAGCGACCCGCGCCAGCGCTTGTCCTCGGAGAGGGCCGACGACACATGCGCCTTGATGTGGCGCTGGCCGTTGTTGCCCACGCCCAGCTCGAGGCTGCCGGTGGCGGCAGCGGTGGGCGCTCGCGTGACGATACTCAGCGCGCCGGCCGACGAGTTGCGCCCATAGAGCACCCCCTGCGGACCGCGCAGCACCTCGATGCGGTCGAGCTGCACGAACTCCATCAGCGCGCCCGAGAGCCGGGCGCGGTAGACGTCGTCGACATAGATGCCGACTTCGGACTCGGATGTGATCTGGCCGCCATCGGTCACGCCACCGCCGCGTATGAAGGGCTTGAGCGCAGTGGAGCCGGCCGTCACGGCATCGAACTTCACGTTGGGCACCAGGCGGCTCAGGTCAGTCGCGCTCTGCACCTGCAGCGACTCCATCGATTCCGCCGTCAGCGCCGTGACAGCGGCGGCCACGTCCTGCAGTTTCTGCGGCTTGCGCTGCGCGGTGACGACGACCGACCCCAGCGTCTGCCGCGCGGTGGCCGCAGCGGCGCGCTCGGCGGGCTCGGCGGGTACGGCTTCGGGCGCCGTGCTGCCCTGCGTCTGCGCGCCAGCGAATGGAGCCGCCAGGCCCAGCAACAGCGGCAGGCAATGGCGCGGGCGGCGGCGGGCGGTCTTTCGGCAGGTGGTCATGGTGGGCGTGGCATCGAGTGGGGAATGCCCGATGTTGTGTGCCGCAGCCCTGCGAAGCAGTCCGCGTTCAAGCCTTGTCCGCTGGTCGGACAAGCCACTCCGCCATCAGTGCGGCGCGCCCAGCCCCAGCACGCCAGGGTTGAGCACCTGCGCCGGGTCGACCGACGCCTTGATGGCCTCGACGAGGCGCCAGCTGGCGTCATCACGACTGGCGCGGTAGGGATAGGTGCGGCCGATCTGGAAGTGGCCGCAGCCAAAGCGCTGGAACAGCGCCATCAGCCGCCCGCGGGCCTGCACCACCACCTGCGTGGCGGCCGGGTCGTCGGGCAACGAAGGCAGTCGCGCCAGGTGCTCAGGCTGCATGGCCGCGGCATGCACGGCCATGCGCTCGCCGGGCCAATAGAACACCGGCTCGACGATGAGGGCATTGGTGGAGATGGACGTGAACAGATAGCCGGCCTTGACGCCGCAGCGCTGGAAGTCCGCGTCCATCTCGGCGAAGACCTGCTGGATGGCCTCGAACAGGTCGGCGGCGGTGGACAGGGGCGCCACGCCATGCACCGGCGTCCAGCGCTCGCCGCCCGGGCCGAGGACGCTGTTCAGCGGCGGGAAGGGCTGGGCGCGGATCACCTTGGCGATCGTGTTGGCGATCTCCTCCCCCTGGTTCGCGCTGGCGATGCGTCGCGCCTCGGCGATGTCGGCCTGCACGCCGGCGGCGCTGCGGCCCTCGGCAATCAGGTGCAGCGAGTAGGTCTCCGCGCCGACGAAATCGCGCCCCGCCAGCGCCATCTTGCCGGCGGCCAGCAGCCCCTTGACCAGCGACTTCTGCCGCCCCACCACGGCGCCCAGCGTCTTCATGTCGCTGGCCAGCGACGAGCGCTGCATGCGCACGCGCGTCAGGCCCGGGTCGAAGGCGCACATCTCGCAGGCGATGCCGGCGCGCGCCATGGCGGCCATCGCGGCCAACAGGTCGCGGCCGCTCTGGAAGGCGAAGGAGGCGTAGTCCTCATGCGCGGGGCTGGCCATCAGCCGCAGCGTGATGCGCGCCTTGATGCCCAGGGCTCCGCCGTCGCCGCAGAACAGGCCCGTCAGGTCGGGGCCGTAATGCCGGAAGAAGGGCTTGTCCCCGCCCTGCCCGCGCGCGCCGGTGCGCAACACCTGGCCGCCGCCCAGCACCACGGTCAGCGCGACGACGCTCTCGCTGGAGATGCCGTGCTGGCCCGCGCCCAGCATGGCCGCGTTCTGGGAGATGGCGCCGCCCACCGTCGAGCGCAGGCCCGACATCGGCCCCCAGAACGGCGTGCGCAGGCCCAGCGGCGCCAGCGCCGTGCGCAACGCGGCCCAGGTGCAGCCCGGCTCGACGGTGACGGTCATGTCGGCCGCATCGATGTCGACGATGCGGTCCATGCGCGACAGGTCCAGCGACACCGTGCGCGGCGAGTCCACCAGGTAG
>SEEY01000914.1 GCA_004211235.1 Rubrivivax sp. | reverse complement strand
CTACTGGTATCGGCAGGCGGCCGACCAAGGACATCGTGGTGCCCAGTACTACCTGGCACTCTGTTATTTCCAAGGCGTGGGTGCTGCAAAAGATCCGCAGGAATCGATTCGCTGGCTACGCAGGGCAGCCGGACAAGGTCATGCCGATGCCCAGGCGTTATTGGAGAAGTTGCTTGCTGCGCTACCAGCCACTGGCGGCGGCGAGGTCTTGTGAACATGGGACTTTGCGTCAATCCTCCATAACGCAAGCCGCCGAGCCTGCGCTCGTCCCGCCTGCGTTTCACATCACGCCTTGCGTGGCCGGGACTTCCTCGCCACCGCATGCCGCGCCGCTTTCCTGGCCGCTGCCCGTGCCGGCGCCGGCGGTGGCTCGCGGCGCTCGCGCCCGGGCTGCAGCACCTGCGCCAGGTCCTGCAGGCGCTGGGCGGTGCGGCGTAGCGCATCGTCGTCGCGCAGGATGGACAGCGCGTCGAAGAACAGCGACAGCAGCGCCATCTGCGACACCATGTTGTCGATGTCCGCAGGCTTCAGGCTCAGCTCGGCCAGGGTTGCCGAATAAGCCTGCGCCAGGTGTTCGTATGCAAGCTGGCCGGCGTCGCCGGCCAGCCCCAGGCTGCCGTCGAGCAGGCTTTCCACCAGCATCGATTCGGGCAGCAGCACCGCGCCCTGGACCGTCGGGCTGCGCGCCTGGCGCTCTGCCGCATCTTCGCGGCAGCGCTGCGCCAGCGCCAGCGCGGCGTCCCGGGCGACGCCGTCCGGGTGCCATGGCGTCAGCGCGTCCAGCGCCAGCCGGTTCAGCGCCGCGGCCGGGTTGAACCTGCTGTCGCCAGGCATGCCTTCGGCGCTGCGGTAGGCAGCCACTGCCTGTTCCAGCGTCGCCGCCATGGCAACGGCCGTGCGCTGGATGGCCCGATCCCGTGCGCCGTTGCCACCCTGGCCGGCCGCCGCGAGCAGGCTGCGCGCATCGAGGCTGGCGCGGCGTTTCAGTGCGCTTCCCAGCAACATGCTGCGCTCGGCGTTGAAAACCGGCATCGCCGATTCCTGCGCGCCGGCCGACACCAGCTTTTCCAGTCCGTCCAGCCGCGCCAGCGCCAGGTCCAGCAGCTGTTCCGCGGTTTCCCCGCCGGCTGCCTCGCCGCCGGACTGCGCCGCCTGTTCCTCCGCCAGCCTGGCTTCGACGTTGGCCAGCTGCTCGATGTCCCGGATCGGCACCCGGCCGGCGGCGTCCTCGGCCTGCACCGCCGCCAGGTAGGCCACCCGCGCCCGGTCGAAGCGGCCAAGGTCGCGCCAGGTCGCGCCCAGCGCGGAGTTCAGCGCCGGCAGCACGGCCCAGCCGGGCGGCGTGCGCGTTGCCAGCAACTGTTCCACCCGCTGGACCTGCGCATCGGCCTCGCGTGCCGACAGGCGGCCGTTCCTGCGCGACAGCTCGGCACGCACGCTGGCGAGTTCATCCAGTAATTCCTCGGGCGACGCATACAGCCCGGGCCGGTCCGGGCCCAGACGATCGTGGTCGGGGGCAAGAACTTCACCGAGCAGCTGCTCGTCGCCGAGATGACGAGCCAGCTGCTCGGTGAAGTTCTTGCCCCCGACCACGATCGTCTGGGCC
>SEEY01000170.1 GCA_004211235.1 Rubrivivax sp. | reverse complement strand
GCCATGCCGAAGCTGTGGATGGAGCCGCGCTCTGGGTGGGCGAGGTACATGGTCAGCGGCGTGCCCTGCAGTTCGTCCCACAGCCGCTGCTGCACGCGTTGCGGCCGGAGCGCGTCCATCACGAGCAGCCGGTAGCCCGGGCGGCGCTCGTGCAGCCAGGCGGCAGCGGCTTCGAGGGCCTCGGCGGCCTCGCGGCGCAGCCAGGCGCAGTCGATGCCGGCGTAGACGGCGTGGCCGACGAAGTTGTCGGCCGTCGCGTAGCGCAGGTCGACGGCGATGCCGTGGGCCAGGCTGTCGAGCCGCCGGAAATCGGCGTGGCTGGCGATGTCTTCCACGCGGATCAAGGCAGCCTCGCGAGATGGGCGTGCGCCGCCGCGGTGATGAACTTGACGAGGCGCCGCGACGCCTGGCCGAGCGGCGCACTGGCGGCGCTGAGCAGGTAGAGGTTGACGGTGACCGGTGGCGTCAGCGGCCGCACGCGCACCTTGGCGAGGTCGGCGCTCGCGGCGGTGAACGGGTCCACCAGCGTCATGCCGACGCCGGCTTCCACCAGGGCGCGCGCGAGCTGGTAGGTCTGCACGGTGATGCGGCTCGCAAATTGCGATGAATTGGGCTCGCCGAGCGCCTCGCCGGCATGGTGCAGCAGTCCCGCCAGCGGGTCATCGCTCTCCAGGCCGACGAGCTCGGTGCGGATGTCGGCCAGGCCGAGCGGGCCGTCGTTCAGCGCCTCCAGGCTGCCCAGCGGGCACAGCGCCGCCATCGTGCCGCTGGCGATCACTTCGGCCTTGATGCCGGGATGGCGCGGGTCCTGCAGCGACAGCGCCAGGTCGGCCTCGCCGAGCAGCAGGGCCGAGACGATTTCGCGCGTGTGGTGCGTGGCGAGCGAGCAGCGCGCCTGCGGGAAGGCCTTGCACCAGGGCGTCATGGCCGCGGGCACGATGGCGGTGGCCAGGGCCGGCGTCGTGACGAGCCTCACCTGTTCGGCCTCGCCCGTCCTCAGGTTGGCGGCCAGGCGGCGGATGCCGACGAGGTCGCGGTTGAGCTTGTCGACCTCGACGAACAGGCGCTGCGCCTCGGGCGTCGGGTAGAGCTTGCCGCGCACGCGGTCGAAGAGCGGCATGCCGAGCTGCAGCTCGCAGTGCTGCAGCACCTTGGTGACGGCCGGCTGCGAGATGTGCAGCAGCTGCGCGGCACCGCTGATGGTGCCGGCCTGCATGATGGCGTGGAAGACCTCGATATGCCGGAGTCTCATTTCCGGTAGACGCCCTCGAAGTCAACGCTGCCGTTCGGCGCCATCTTGAACCCGACCACGTCCTTGCGGATCGGGATGTAGACCGTCGAATGCGCCATCGTGATCCAGGGCCGCTCGCGCTTGAAGATCTCCTGCGCCTTCTCGTACATCGCGTTGCGCTTGGCGGGGCCGGGCGTGGCGCGGGCTTCGTCGATGAGCTTCTCGAACTCGGCGTTGCAGAACTTGACGCCGCTCTTGTTGGCCGCGCAGCTCAGGTTGGGCGTCAGGAAGTCGTCCGCGTCCCCCGTCTCGCCGCTCCAGCCGCTCATGTAGACGTTGTGCTCGCCGTTGTTGGCGCGCTTGAGGTACTCGCCCCATTCGAAGGTCTTGATGCTGGCCTTCACGCCGATCTTGGCCCAGTCCTGCTGGATGAGCTGGGCCATCAACTGGCCGTTGGGGTTGGTGGGCCGCTGCACGGGCAGGGCCCAGAGGTCGATCTCGAAGCCGTTCGGGTAGCCGGCCTTGGCCAGCAGTGCCTTGGCCTTGGCCGGGTCGAACTCGTTCTTCAGCTTCTTGTTGTAGCCGGGGACGGAAGGCGGAAAGGCGCTGACCGCCTGCATCGCATCACCGCGCGGGAATAGCGCCTTGAAGATGGCGTCGCGGTCGATGGCGATGTCCAGCGCCTCGCGCACCTCGCGCTTGTCGGTGGGCGGCTTCTTGAGGTTGAAGCTCAGGTAGGAAATGTTCAGCGCCTGGATCTTCTCGATGCTGATGTTGGGATTGCCGGCCAGCGCGGCGATGTCGACGTCGCGCACCGCTGCCGTCACATGGCATTCGCCGGCGGCGATCTTCTGCACGCGCACATTCGGCTCGCGGCTGATGCTGAACACCAGCATCGGCGTGGGCTGCTTGCCGCCCCAGTAGTCGGGGTTGGCCGTCATGCGCAGCACGTCGTCCTTGGCGTAGCTCTTGAACATGAACGGCCCGGTGCCGACCGGCTGCACGTTGATCTGGCTGGCCTTGCCGTCCTTCAGCAGCTTGGCGCCGTATTCCGCCGACTGGATGCCCGCCCAGGCAAAGGCGAAGTTGGCGACGAAGGTGACGTTGGGCTGCTTCAGGCGGAAGCGCACCGTGTGCTCGTCGACCTTGTCGATGCCGTCGATGAGCTTGGCCAGGCCGAGGTTCTGTGGATAGACGAACGGAACCTGGAACGCCTTGTTGAACGGATGGTTGGGATCAATGAAGCGGCCGAAGGTGAAGAGCACGTCGTCCGCGTTGAAATCCCGCGTGGGCTTGAACCAGGGCGTGCTCTGGAACTTCACGCCCGGGCGCAGCTTGAAGGTGAAGCTCTTGGCGTCCGGCGAGATCTCCCAGCTCGTGGCCAGCTTGGGCACCAGCTCGGTCGTCGGCCGCTTGAAGCCGAGCAGGCCGTCGAACATCTGGCTGGCGACGATGTTGGTGCTGGCGCTGTCCCACATGCCGGGGTCGAAGCCCTCGGGGCTGGCGTCGGCGCAGTAGATCAGCGGCTTGCCCTGGGCCAGCGCGGCGGCTGGTGCCAGCAGCGCGAGGGAGGCGGACAACAAGAGAGTCTTCATGGCGGGCTGATGGGAAGTGCGGGCGAGGCGATTGTTGGGCGTACCCGGGCGGGCGCAAGCGCTGCCGACGGCTTCGGGCATAACAAAAGCTTATACCGAGGGCGCGCCCACAATCCCTCGCATGTGGACAGGCTTTCAACCGCTCACCATTCAGCGCGATGGCGTCACGCTGTTCGCCCGCCAGGGCGGGCCGCTTGATTCCGGCGAGCCGCCGCTGCTGCTCCTGCACGGCCACCCGCAGACGATGGCCATGTGGCACCGCGTGGCACCGGCGCTGGCGCGCAGCCGCCGGGTCGTGCTGATGGACCTTCGCGGCTATGGCGACAGCAGTCGACCGCCCGCCGGCGAGGGCAGCGCGGCCTACGCCAAGCGCGAGATGGCCCTGGATGCCGTGGCGCTGATGCGGTGCCTCGGCCACGAACGCTTCGCCGTGCTGGCCCATGACCGCGGAGCGCGCGTGGCGCACCGGCTGGCGCTGGACCATCCCGGCGCCGTCACGCGGCTGATGCTGCTGGACATCGCGCCCACGCTGGCCATGTACGAGGGCACCACGGAAGCGTTTGCGCGGGCCTACTGGCATTGGTTCTTCCTGATCCAGCCGGCGCCGCTGCCGGAGCGGTTGATCGAGGCCGACCCTGCCGCCTACCTGCGCGACGGCATGGGCCGGCGGGGCGGCGGCTTCTTCGCGCCCGAGGCCTGGGCCGAGTACGAGCGCAGCATCGTCAAGCCCGGCACCGCAGCGGCCATCTGCGCCGACTACCGCGCCAGCGCCGGCATCGACCTGGCCCATGACCGCGCAGACCGCGACGCCGGCCGCCGCGTCTCGCAGCCGCTGCGCGTGCTGTGGGGCGCCGGGGGCGTGGTTGGCACCTGCTTTGAGCCAATGGCGCTGTGGCAGGCCGCGGCCGACAACGTGACCGGCCGCGCCGTCGACAGCGGCCACTACATCGCCGAGGAAGCGCCCGACGTGGTGCTGGCCGAGGCGCAATCCTTTTTCAACGGAGGCGCGTGATGCACAGGATCGCCGTGATTGCCGGTGACGGCATCGGCCAGGAGGTGATGCCCGAGGGCCTGCGCGTGCTGCGCGCGGTGGCCGAGCGCTTCGGCCTGCCGTTGCAGTTCGACGAATTCCACTTCGCCGACTGCCGCTACTTCGAGCAGCACGGCGACATGATGCCGCCCGACTGGAAGGCCCAGATCGGCGGCCATGACGCCATCTTCTTCGGCGCCGTCGGCTGGCCAGCCACCGTGCCGGACCACGTCAGCCTGTGGGGCTCGCTGCTGAAGTTTCGCCGCGAGTTCGACCAGTACGTGAACCTGCGCCCGGCGCGGCTGTTGCCCGGCGTTCGCTCGCCGCTGGTCGACCGCCAGGGCCAGGCGCTCAAGCCCGGCGACATCGACATGTGGATCGTCCGCGAGAACACCGAGGGCGAATATTCGAGTGTGGGTGGGCGCATGTACGCCGGCACCGAGCGGGAGATCGTGCTGCAGGAGACGGTCATGAGCCGCATCGGCGTGGACCGCGTGCTGCGCTTCGCCTTCGAGCTGGCCGCCTCGCGGCCACGCGCCAAGCTCACGTCGGCCACCAAGAGCAACGGCATCGCCATCACCATGCCCTACTGGGACGAGCGCGTCGAAGCCATGGCCGCGCAGTTCCCCGGCGTGGCGGTCGACAAGTTCCACATCGACATCCTTTGCGCCCACTTCGTGCAACGGCCGCAAGCCTTCGACGTGGTGGTGGCCAGCAACCTGTTCGGCGACATCCTGTCCGACCTCGGGCCGGCCTGCACCGGCACCATCGCCATCGCGCCGTCGGCCAACCTGAACCCGACGCGCGAATGGCCCAGCCTGTTCGAGCCCGTGCACGGCTCGGCGCCGGACATCGCGGGCAAGGGCCTGGCCAACCCCATCGGCCAGATCTGGGCCGGCGCCATGATGCTGGACTTCCTCGGCCACCGCGCCGCGCACGACGCCGTCATGGCGGCCATCGAGACGGTGTTGGCCGACCCCGCCTCGCCCAAGACGCCGGACCTGGGTGGCAGCGCCTCTTGCACCCAGCTTGGCGAGGCCATTGCGCAGGCTGCGAAAATGGCGCCATGAAGTCCATCGCCTACACCCGCGCTGCAGGGTTGCCCGCCCTGCTGCAAAGCCGCATCGCCATCCTGGACGGCGCGATGGGCACCATGATCCAGCGCTACAAGCTCACCGAGGCCGACTACCGCGGCGAGCGCTTCAAGGACCATCACAAGGACCTGAAGGGCAACAACGAGATGCTGATGTTCACGCGGCCCGACGTGCTCAGCGAGATCCATGAGCAGTACCTGGCTGCCGGCGCCGACCTGATCGAGACGAACACCTTCGGCGCGACGTCCGTCGCCCAGGAAGACTACGACCTCGCGGGTCTCGCCTACGAGATGAACGTCGAGGCCGCGAAGATCGCCCGCGCCGCCTGCGACAAGTACTCGACGCCGGACAAGCCGCGCTATGTCGCTGGCGCCCTCGGCCCCACTCCGCGCACCGCTTCCATCAGCCCCGACGTCAACGACCCCGGCGCCCGCAACGTCGACTTCGACACGCTGCGCACGGCCTACTACGAGCAGGCCAAGGGTTTGCTCGACGGCGGCGCCGACCTCTTCCTCGTCGAGACCATCTTCGACACGCTCAATGCCAAGGCCGCCATCTTTGCGCTGGACGAATTGATGGAAGACACCGGCGAGCGCCTGCCGGTCATCGTCTCCGGCACCGTGACGGACGCTTCGGGCCGCATCCTGTCCGGGCAGACGGTCACGGCCTTCTGGCACTCGGTTCGCCATGCGCGCCCCATCGCCATCGGCCTGAACTGCGCACTCGGTGCCACGCTGATGCGGCCGTACATCGAGGAGCTGTCCAAGGTGGCGGGCGAGGTGGCGGTCAGCTGCTACCCCAACGCCGGCCTGCCCAACCCGATGAGCGACACCGGCTTCGACGAGACGCCCGACGTGACGGCGCGGTTGGTGGGCGAGTTCGCCAAGGCGGGCTTCCTGAACATCGCCGGCGGCTGCTGCGGCACGACGCCCGACCACATTGCGGCGATTGCCAAGGCCGTGTCGCCCTACAAGCCGCGGGTCAGCGGCGACAAGTTCTTCACCTCGATGCTGGACGCGGCATGAAGTGGCGTCTGCTGCTTGCTCTGGCCATGGCATTGGGCCATGGCGCACCGGCGTCAGCAGAGTCTTGGGTTTTTCTGATGCCAGGCACGGTGCACGCCGGCGAAGCGCCGGAAGCGCCGGGTCGCGGCTGGCTAGCCCTGCATCGCGTAGGCACGACGTGGCAGCTCAGCCCGACCCGGCTGACGGGCAGGCGGGTTCACAGCGACATCACCGACCATGACGTGGAGATCAGCAGCACCACGCCCGGTGCGCTGGCCTTCATGAGGTTGCCCGGCCTGCGAGCGGGGCCGGTCAGGACCCCGAAGGGATGGGAGCGCTTTGTCGGCCTCATCAATCTGCCCGAGGACGCGCCCGAACCCGACGAACCGGCGAACGGCATCCGCTTCAATGGCATGGCCTATCGGCTCGATGTAAAACCCACGGTGGAACACGTGCCAGCCCAGAACGACCAGCCGGCGTACGAGTGGCGGTCTTCTCCCATGGCAATCGTGGCGGGCATGCGGCGGACCGAGATCGGCGAGTCGGGCGAAGCCAACGACTTCGACGACTACAACCGCATCGTCTGGATGGGCGACCTGGACGGCGACGGCCGCCTGGACTTCATCATCGACAACGGCGGCAAGAACTCAGGCGGGCTATGTCTCTATCTTTCCCGTGGAGCGAAGCCTGGCGAATTGCTGCGAGCGCCCTACTGCCATATCGGAACGGGTTGCTGAACCTCTTCGTCCAGCCAGTTGACAAGTGAATTCAAACGAATACATTCGTGTTCGTTGGAACTCATTTGAAGGCGGTGCCGCATGGCGACGCAGACGATCACGATGGAGCCCTTGTCGGCTCGCATCCCGAGCGACCTCTATCTCTGGCTCGCCCAGCTGCAGGTGGACGGCGCGACGACGAACAGCGACAAGCTGCGCGTGCTGCTCGGGCAGCTCAAGCGTCAGCATGACGGCGCCTTCGACTATGTGGCGGCCCATGGCTGGGCGCGGGAGCTGACGCACCGGCTGCGCGAGGCGCTGGTGCGCATCGAGGGCAGCGAGGGCCGGCATTCCGAGGTGCTGAACCTGCTGGTGGAGCAGGTCACGACGCTGATGGCCCTCGTCATCAGCAGCGCGCCGACGAGCGCCGAAGAGGCGCGCAAGCTGGAAGACTCGCTGGTGCGCCGTTCGGCGCTGCTGAGCGAATCCCTGCTGCGTCAGGCGACGACCGCCGCCGCGCACGCCTTCGATCCGGAGGTGGTGCGCCGCCACCTCGTTGCCACTGTCGAGATTGCCTCGACGCTGGCCCACGTCAACACCCCCCAAGGAGCTTGAGATGGCTGATTCCCTGAAGACCCGCGTGGGTCGCGTGATCGCTGGCAGCGTGCATGCGCTGATCGACAAGATCGAAGACCTGAACCCGCAGGCCGCCATGGAACAGGCGCTGCGCGAGGCCGACGCCGTCATCGACGAGGTGCGCCACGAGCTCGGCCTCGTCAGTGCCAACCGCCACCTGGCGCAGCAGCAGCACGCCAAGCTCAACCGCAGCCATGAAGACCTGCGCAACCAGATCGACCAGGCCCTCGGCGCCGAGCGTGAAGACCTGGCGCGCGCGGCCGTGTCGCGCCAGATCGACATCGAGGCGCAGATCCCGGTGCTGGAGAC
>SEEY01000913.1 GCA_004211235.1 Rubrivivax sp. | reverse complement strand
ATCCCCGGCGGGCCTGGAATACGTCTGTACGCCGCAGGCGTCGCGCTCGTGCGGGAAGCCCCAGGCCCCGGTCGCCCGACGCTTTCGCCACTCTGGGGGTTGCGGCTCACCACAGCTTCCACCAAGGCCGGTCGTTTCCACGCGGCTCGGCGGGCGGTGAAAGGCCCTCTGCCGACGTCGCCGCTCGCGTTTGCCATTGCTCTCGTGGCAGGAAGGCCGCGTCGAGCGCGGCTGCATTCGACAGCCGGGCTTCATGGTCCAGCTCTTCCGGCGCGCCATACAACTGCTGCACCGTGTACGGGCTGAAGCCGTCTTCAAAGTTGGACAGTGCCTTCAATGCCGCCTGGGTCGCCGGGCCGTCATCCGTGAGGCACGACGTGAGCGTCGCAGCGCCTTCAACGGCATCGTTCATCTGCAGCACGTCGACCGGGTCCAGGGTCAGGAACGGGAAGGGCAGCTTCTGCAGGCCGTCGATGGCGAGACGCCAGTAGCCGTCGCCGATGGCGTCGCCACCGGCAAGTTCCGAGAACAGCTGCCGTGCCTGCTCCAGCCGCGCCACCGCCGCCTCCACGCCGAGCACCGGCACCTTCAGCGCCAACGTGTCGAAGGTCGCGGGTCCGGTGCGGTAGGTTGACCTCGTGTTCACCAGCGGCGCCCCGCGAAACAGACACAGCCAGGGAATGGGCAGGCGATTCACCGCCTCCGCCACCACGACGTAGCGCGTCTCCGCCGGCTGCCCATCGGCAACGGCGCCCTGGATGACGGCCACCGCTGCGTCGGTGTTCAGCAACTGGGCGACATGCGACATGGTCTGGCTCCATCAAACATCGGCTCGCCGGCATGAGCTCCAACGCATTCTGCCGGCCGAGGCTGCGGGTTCGCAGGCCCACCGCAATCCAGCGGCCCGCATTTCAGCGGCCGAGCGGCGGCCACGTGGATCAGGTGAACGGGAATGATCCCAACGCCTGCTGCCGGCATGGGCCATTGCGGTTTGCAAGCTCACCTGACTTCCGGGCTTGCCCCATCGCGTGCGGCATGACCAAGGTGACATGCAGCTGCACTCGTGTAGCCTTTCCGCATGCGTCGCCGCCTCGCCCTGGTCACCGCAGCGCTCGTCGCCAGCGCCGCCCTCGCCACCTGCGCCGTCGTCAGCGGCGTGTTCACCGGTCACCTCGACATCGAGCAGGCCGAGCTGCAGGCGCGCATCGCCCCGCGCTTCCCGACCCACCATTGCAAGCTGCTCATCGCCTGCCTGGACCTGTCCAACCCCATCGTGGTGTTGACCGACGGCGACGACCGCATCGGCATCACGGCCGATGCCAAGGTGACGCTGGGCACGCGCGAACGCATCGGTCGGGTCGGTCTGTCGGCCCGGCCTCGCTATGTGCCGGCCGAGGGCCCGCTCTTCCTGGAAGACCTGCAGGTCACGACGCTGGAGCTCCGCGGCCTGCCAGCGGAGTACGCCGACGTGGTGAAGCTCTACGCCCCGCAACTGGCCAAGGACGCGCTGCAACGGCGCCCCGTCTACACGGTGGACGCCAGCAACGCGCCCTTCGCGGTGCGGGACGTGAAGGTGGTTGGCGGGAAGCTGCGGGTGAGCTTCACCGAGAG
>SEEY01000912.1 GCA_004211235.1 Rubrivivax sp. | reverse complement strand
CTACGGCGGCATCACGCGGCCGGTGAAGCTCATCCAGACGCCCGCCACCTTCATCGACGATGCGGCCGGCGTCATTCAGCCGCAGCGTCGCATCGTCGATGAAGGTGGCGGGCGTCTGGATGAGCTTCACCGGCCGCGTGATGCCGCCGTAGAGATCCCAGTCGGTAGTCTCGCCGGGCACGCTGTTGGCATCGTGCTTGGAATCGACGCCGACGACGAGGCGGTTGCCCTGCGCGCGCAGCATGTCGGTCACCTCGACGACGAAGGGCGTGAAGCCGCCTTCATGCCGGCCGACTGACCGGCCGTTCAGATAGACGTAGGCGCGGTAGTTGACGGCCTCGAAGCGCAGGAAGCTGCGCTGGCCGGTCTTGGCGGGCGCATCGAAGCGGCGCTGGAACCAGATCAGCCCGTCGAAATAACGCAGCTCGGGCACGGCAGAGTTCCACGCGCCGGGAATGTCCATCGCCGGGCCGCGGTCGAGGTCGAACTCGAAGAAGGCCGGGCCGGACTTGCGCTCCTCGGCCGCCACGTCCACGTCGCGGTGGCGCTGCATGCGCGACTTGGCGACCCAGCCGTTGATGTCCGTGAAGCCGGTGCGATACAGGTCCTTGGAATAGGTCCAGCGGCCGGACAGGTCCTGCACATTGGCGCGTGCGCCGGTCAGCAGCAACGGCGGGCGCAGTGCCTCCGCGGCGAGGGCGGGCCCGGCGATGGAGGCCAGCAGGTAGAGGAGGCAAAGCAGGCGGCGGATCATGTGTTCATCCCGATCATGGTGGGCAGGGCGTCATCGGCATTGCAGAACCTGGAAGTCGCGGATCTGCAGCCGGCTGGCCGTCGTGCGGAACGCAAAGTAGCCGTGCAGGCGCGCATTGGCGTCGGCGTGTGTAAAGAGTTCGTTGCTGTTGGCCCGCCAGCGCAGGTGAACCGGGTCGGCAGCCGTGGGTTGGCGCGAAACAATCTCGACGGTGAGCGGTTCGCCCGCGCGCAGACGGGTCTCGCGGCTCATTGGCCGCTCGCCGGGCTCGGCGACGGCGCCGTCTGCATAGCCCGTTAGCAGGCGGCGTTCGGTGCCCGTGTAGTGGCGCAGTCGCGTCGTCGTGTTGGCGTTGGCGCCGAAGCCGACGTAGTAGGTCGGCAGCGTGTCATAGCCGGCGAACCTGCCGCTGCGTGCATAGGGCTCGCTGCCGTCCAGTTCGAGCGCATTCCAGAACATGTTCAGGTCCGACAGCCGGCCGGCATGCGGCCCGGCGCTGGCCGGCGCGGGCAGAGCGAGTGCGGTGAAGCGGATGGCGTAGTCGCCGCTCAAGGGCTGGCGCCACCACAGGCTCAGGCCTGCGGGCGTGGCGATGTCGAGCACGCCGTTCGCAGCGGTGACGACGGCACGCGTGTCCTCGGCCTCCAGCCGCCAGTGGGCGAGGCCGGCGCGGAAGTCGTCAGCGGCGACTTGCTCCAGCTTGCGCGGCGCCTCGCACCACGCGAACGCCGCCAGCGGCGCTGCGAGGATCAGCCCGCAAAGTGAAAGACGGAGGGCAGTGCCCATTGGCGCGGCTTGTTGTCGGCTTCGACGTCCATCAGCGGGGCCATGTAGTCCCACCAGCGGCGCATGACGGGC
>SEEY01000911.1 GCA_004211235.1 Rubrivivax sp. | reverse complement strand
CCCAGGCTACCTCGCCGCCCACGGCATGCCGGCCACGCCGGATGACCTGGTCGCGCAGGGCCACCACCTGGTGCACTACAGCCAGAGCTGGGCCGACCGTCGCCCGCGCTTCGACTGGGTGGACGCCGCGGGGCAGGAACGCACGCTGACGCTGCCTTCACGCGTCACCGTCAACAACACCGATGCCTACCAGGCTGCGGCGGTTGCCGGTGCAGGGGTCGCGCAGTTCCCGCTGCAGGGTGTGCGCCATCTGCTGGCCGATGGCCGCCTGGTGCAGGTGCTCGACGGCTTCGATGCCGCACCGCTGCCGGTGCGTCTCGTGCTCAGCCAGCGCCGCCACACGCCGCGCCGGGTGCGCGTGTTCATGGATTGGCTGGCGGAGCGGCTGGCCGACCGGCTGGATGCCTAAAGCTTGACCGGCCCGTCGATGGCCGCCGCTGCCCCGCCCGACATGGCCTCCTTGGCCTGCTGCTGGCGCACGCGGTCCAGGTAGGTCTCCGAACGCGCCAACTGCTCCTGGATGAGCTTGTTGTTGGTGCCCATGGTCTCGATGGCCTTGCTGCGGAAGTTGTCCATCGCGTCCATGGCCTGGAAGGTCTGGTCGAACATGGACTGGATCTGCTGGATGCCCAGCATCGGGTTGGACGAGAACTCGGCCGTCGCGTCCACATGCTGGTTCAGCGCCGCGCCGGTCTGGTTGATGAGGTCGCCGATGGTCGTGTTGACGCCCTGCAGCATCTTCATGACCTCGATCTGGTTGCCGGTGGCGCGGGCCACGGTCTGGGCCACGGCCAGGGCGCTCATGCCGGTGGTGGCGACACGGTCGCAGCCGATCATCATCTCGCGGCCGGTCTTCTTCAGCACGTCCAGCGCCAGATAGCCGTTCACGCAGACGGCCTGCTGGGTCTGGATGTCGGCGAGGTTCTGGCGCGCGTAGAACAGCACCTCCTGCTCCAGCGCCTTGGCCTTCAGCGGGTCGGCGGCCTTGAGCTGCTGCACGCGCTCGTCGAGCCGCGTGTCCAGCGTGCGGGCGAAGCGGGCGGCGGCGGCCAGCGCCTGCATCGCCTCCCAAAGCTTGGCGCGCGTGTTGTCGATGTCGATGACGTCCTTCTGGATGCCGTCCTTGGCCGCGTAGAGCTGCGTCATGCTCGTCTGCAGCTGGCTGGCGGCGCTTTCGAACTTGCGGAAATAGGCTTCCAGCTTGTTGCCGAAGGGGATGAGGCCGAGCAGCTTGCGGGGCTGCAGCAGGTCGCCGTCCTTGCCGGGGTTGAGCTCGTCCAGCTGGCCGCGGATGGCGGCTATTGCCTTGTAGGCCGGCGTGTCCGTGGCGCCGACGAAATTGCGCTGCATCAGGCTGCCCTGCATCAGGTCGGCCGCGAGGCTGATCTCCTTGCGGCCGAGCTGGAAGGCGCTGTCGAGCTTGGCCTTGAAGGGCTCGCTGTGCAGGTCTTCCTTCTCCAGCGCCTCGATGAAGCGGCGCACCTGCTCGTCGACCTTGTCGGCCACGTCCGCCTTCAGCGGCACGGCCTCGACGGCGGCGACCGGCAGCACCGGCGTGATGACTTCGGGCGGCGTCAGCGTGAAGGTGGGCGTGGCGGTGGTCGTGGTCGTCGTG
>SEEY01000910.1 GCA_004211235.1 Rubrivivax sp. | reverse complement strand
GATCATGGGTGCCTGGATGCTGTCGTGCGCGGCGTTGCGGAAGATGTAGTTCTCGGGTTCCTTGTCGAACTGCTTCGTGATGATCGAGCCGGTCGCCACGTTGTTCATGACCGGGATCTTGGCTTCCTGGAAGAAGCGCTGCGAGGCCAGGGCCACGCCGGTGTTGATGTAACCGACGGTGGCCGCGACCTTTTCCTTGTTGATGAGCTCCTGGGCGATCTGCACGCCGCGCTCGTTCTTGGCTTCGTCGTCACGCTCAACGAGCTGCAACTGCCGGCCCAGTACGCCGCCGGCCTTGTTGATCTCGTCGGCCGCCAGGCGCACGCCGTCTCTCATGCTGACGCCCATGGAGGACGAACCGCCGGTGAAGGGGCCCGCCACGCCAATCTTGATGGGATCGGCCGCCTGCGCGCCCATTGCAAAGGCCGCTGCGGCCACCGCTGTCAAAAACTGCTTCATCGTTTGCCTCGTGTGTCGTTATGCGAATCGCCCTGACTTCGTTGCCAGGGGTCCGACTGCATACGATGCCAGAGCGGCAACGGATTGGGGATATGGAAACCCCAAACGCAGAAGTAAGCAGCTGCGCTTCAGGCAGGCGTCAGGCTTGGGGACTACGGCGCGTGCTCCATGGCCGGGTCGAGCGCTTCGTGCAGCAGGCGGCCGAGCTTCTCGACACCTTCATGGATCAGGTTCGGCGTCAGCGTGACGAAGGACAGGCGCAGGGTGCGCGGATCGGGCTGGTGGGCATAAAAGGCCGCGCCGGGCACGTAGGCGATGCCGGCGTCCACCGCACGCGGCAGCAGGGCCATCGCGTCCAGGCCGGCCGGCAGGCGGATCCAGAAGAACATGCCGCCCTGCGGCGACTGCCATTCGCAGCCCTTCGGCAGATGCTCGCGCAGCGCGGCGGCCATCGCGTCACGCTGGGATTTGTAAAGCGCACGGATGGTCGGCACGTGCTGGTCCAGGAAGCCGTTGCGGACGACTTCGTGCACGACGCGCTGGTTGAAGCCGGGCGTGTGCAGGTCGGCGGCCTGCTTGGCCTGCAGCAGCTTCGGATAGAGCTCCGGCGGCGCGATCAGGTAGCCGAGGCGGAATCCCGGCGTCAGCACTTTCGAGAAGGAACCCAGGTAGAGCGAACCCTCGGGCCACAGGCTGGACAGCGAGGGCGGCGGCGGCTCGTCGAACCAGAGGTCGCCGTAGGGGTTGTCCTCGACGACGGGCACCCGGGCGCTGCGCAGCGCCTCGACCACGTCGATGCGGCGCTGCGCGCCCATCACACGACCGGTGGGGTTCTGGTAGTTGGGCAGCAGGTAGGCGAAGCGCGTGCCGGGGGCGTCGTGCGGCAATGCACGAATGGCTTCCGGGCGCGGGCCCTCGTCATCGCTGGCGAGGCTGGCAAACAGCGGCTCGAACGGGGTGAAGGCCTGCAGCGCGCCGAGGTAGGTGGGCGTCTCGACAGCCACCGGCGCGCCCGCGTCGCAGAGGATCTTGCCCACGAGATCCAGCCCCTGCTGCGAGCCGCTGGTGATGAGCACCTGGTCGGGGCTGACGCTCATGCCCAGCGAGGCGACGCGCTCAGCCACCCATTGCCGCAGCGGCGCATACCCCTCGCTGG
>SEEY01000909.1 GCA_004211235.1 Rubrivivax sp. | reverse complement strand
CCAGTTGGTTGGAGCCGCTACGTCAGCGGCAGCGGCTCCAACCAACTGGTGTTCGACGCCGCCGCGGGCGCGAGCGCGCAAGGCCGCGGCCGACTGAGCTTCGACCGTGGCGCCATCGTCGGCAGCGAGGCGTCGTCCGCCTTGCTGTTCGCCGAGCCGACGGTGCCGACCGTGGCTTGAAGCGCCAGGCCAGGCGCTACCGGCCCTTCACGACATTTCTTCAAGCGGCCAGATCTCGACGACGCCGTGCGCCACCGCGCAGGGCGACCTGGACACCATCTCGATGGCTTCCTGCAGGTCCTTGGCATCGATGACGGCAAAGCCTGCAAGCGGCAGGTCGCTGCGCAGGTAGGCGCCTGCGGCGGTCTGCACGCCCGCGGCGCCCGGGTTGCGCACCTGGACGGCGGCGCCCGCCCGGCCGATCAGCGCGCCGCGCTGCTTCAGCCGCGCGTCGTGCGCATGGGCCGCGTCGCGCACCGCCGGATCGGTCCGGTCATAACCCTGTTCGTCGCCGTATCCGATGGTGATGAATTTCGCCATGACGGCCCCTGGCTTGCCTGTTTGCCGGTCGCGGGGCAAGCGACGCTCCCCCCGGCGATCACTGCGACCGCTGCCTCACCGCAGCCCGGTGACCTGCGCCTCCTTCGGCGCGCTGATGACGTACTCCGCCGTGAACCGCTGGCTCTGCCCAGCCGCCAGCGGCAGTTCCCACAGCACCAGCCCCGGCTGCTTGCGCCAAGCCTGCGTGGTGGGCACGGGACTGAACGTCGCCTGCACCTTGATGTCCTCATGCTGGGATACCGGGGCGGCTTCGATGAGCTGCAGCGTCACCGCCGACTTGTGGCGGTTCTCGACCACCCAGGCGCGCGTGTAGCGGCGCTCGGCGCGCGTGCCGATAAATCCGGTGCTGCCCGCATTGCGCTGCTCGGGTTCAGCCTGCACGCGCACCAGCTCGTCGCGGCCGAAGGGCAGCTCCAGGCGTTCTTCGGACGACGCGAGGTCCAGCTCGCTGCGGCCGACGAAGTTGCCGTCACGCATGAGTTGAACCTCGCCGGACGGCCAGCTGCCCGCGGGTTTGTCGGCCTCGGTCATCACGAAGGCGCCGTCCCGCGGATGGGCGCGGACGAGCACTCGTGCCTGGAGCTTTTCGCTGCCCAGCGACAGGTTGGCGCGCTGGGTGCTGCTGTCGATGTTGACCCGCGTCGGCAGCACGAATTCGGTGGCATGAGTGCCTTCGAAGACGCCGAGGTCGAACTTTTCGATCGCCTCTGCGGTCTTGGCGCGCATGCCGGTCACCACGATGCCTTGCAACTCCGCAGCGCGTGCCGCGGCCGGAGCCGGAGCCGCAGGCGGCGCGGGCGGGCGGATGGTGAGCGTCCAAGGCTGCAGGGGGCGTGGGCCAGTCGCCTCCGTTGCCGCGGCGGTCGACAGCCGCAGCTTCACGTTCTTCCAGTCCTCTCCGCTCTGCTGCGACACCTGGGCCAGCCTCTCCAGGCTCAGCGCGCCGCTGGCCGTGTCCAGCAGCGCGCTGAGCCTGGAGAGGCTGGCCCAGGTGTCGCAGCAGAGCGGAGAGGACTGGAAGAACGTGAAGCTGCGGCTGTCGACCGCCGCGGCAA
>SEEY01000169.1 GCA_004211235.1 Rubrivivax sp. | reverse complement strand
CACCTCGAGCTTGCCATCGAGCGCGCGCGCATCCAGCAGCGAGGCCGCGGTGCCATCGAAGGCCAGGCGCTGGGGCCCCTGGGTCAGGGCCAGGCGCAGCTGCACCGGCGGCACGCCGGCCTGCTCGGACGACAACAGCGCCATGCCGCCGCTCGCCTCGGCGTTGAGCGCGAGCTGCTGGCCACGCAGCTTGCCCTTCACCTCCGCCTTCCAGCGGCCTTCCTTGTCCGTGTCGAAGCGGCCGTCCGCCAGCAGTTGCAGCGGCGCGTCGTCCAGATGCGCCGTGCCGTTGTGGAGGATGAGGTGGTCGATCTGCGGCAGTGGCGTCGGCTCGTGCTTGACGCCGTCCCGCTGCAGCGGCCAGGGCGTGCGGCCCTGGGCGTCGCGCTGCCAGTTCACCGCCAGGCTGCCGGCCTGGACGAGGCGGATGCGCAGCGGGGCGCCGTGGCGCCAGTCCCAGATGTCGCGCCAGTGCCAGGCGAGCTTGACGTCGCGCGCGTCGGCGAGCGCCTCGCCCCCCGTGCCGACCACGCGCAATTGCGCCGACTCCAGCCGCGGGGACCACAGCAGGTGGACCCGCGTGTCCGGGTCGACCGTGAGGCCGAAGCCGCTGCGTTCGGCCAGGCGCGGCGCCAGGCCCGGCCAGCCCGCCCGGTCCAGCACCACGACGGTGACCACGCCGGCCACGAGCAGCGCGCCGACGATGACGGGGACTGTCTTCTTCATGCCGCCATGCTGGCACGCACCCCACACGCCGGCGTGGGAGCGGTGCGCCGCACGTTGTAGGACGCCACCGGGGCATGGTGCTTCTCATGGTGAGCCCGCAGTGGCCGGGGTGATGCGCACCGATACGATGCAAGGCTCATGGACATCACCATCGCCGCCATCCTCGGTCTCGACGGCCTGACCAACGGCGCCATCTACGCCCTCGTCGCGCTGGCTCTGGTGCTCGTCTTCTCGGTCACGCGCGTCATCTTCATCCCGCAGGGCGAGTTCGTCGCCTTCGGCGCGCTGACGGTGGCGTCACTGCAGGCGGGCAAGGTGCCGGGCACCGTCTGGCTGTTGCTGATGCTCGCCGTCGCTGCGGCGGTGCTTGACCTGATCCAGGGCCTGCGTGAACGGTGGGCTGCATCGCGCATCTTCTTCAGCCTGCTGGAAACCTTGAGCTTCCCGGCGCTCGTCGCCATTGCAGCGCCCGGGTTCGCCCAGCACCAATACCCGTTGATCGTGCAGGTGCTGGCCACGCTCGCCATCGTCACCTGCATGGGCCCGCTGATCTACCGCGTGGCCTACCGCGCGCTGTCGGGGGCCAGCGTGCTGACGCTGCTGATCGTCTCCGTCGGGGTGCACTTCGCGCTGACCGGGCTGGGGCTCGTCTTCTTCGGCGCCGAGGGCTACCGCACGCCGGCCTTCTGGGAGGCGCGCTTCGATGTCGGCCCGCTGAGTGTCACCGGCCAGACGCTGATCATCTTTGGCGCGTCCCTCGTGCTGCTGCTCGCGATGTTCCTGTTCTTCGAACGCACGCTGACGGGCAAGGCGCTGAAGGCGACGTCGGTCAACCGCACCGGTGCGCGGCTGATGGGCATCTCGGGCGACGCGGCCGGCAGCATGAGCTTCTCGATGGCCGCCTTCATCGGCGCGCTGTCGGGCCTGCTGATCTCGCCGTCGACCACCATCTACTACGACACCGGCTTCCTGATCGGGCTGAAAGGTTTCGTCGCCGCGGTGTTCGGCGGCCTGGCCAGCTTCCCCATGGCATTGGCCGGTGCCCTCGGCGTCGGCCTGATCGAGAGCTTTGGCTCCTTCTGGGCCAGTGCGTTCAAGGAGGTCATCGTCTTCACCGTGATCCTGCCGGTGCTGCTGTGGCGGTCGTTCGTCGACCCGCATCAGGAAGAACATTGACATGAAGCGATCCCTGCTCGCGGCCATCGCGGCCATCGCTGCCATCGCCGTGCTGGGGCTGCCGTTCGCGCCTGTGCCGGACTTCTGGATCACCCAGCTCAACTACATCGGCCTGTTCTCGCTGGTCGTGCTCGGCCTCGTGCTGCTGACCGGCGTGGGCGGCCTCACGTCTTTCGGCCAGGCCGCGTTCGCCGGCATCGGCGCCTACGCGACGGCCTATCTGTCGACGACGCTTGGACTGTCGCCCTGGCTGGGGCTTGCCGCGGGGCTGGCCATCACGCTGGTGCTGGCCCTGGTCATCGGCCTGCTGACGCTGCGCATGTCCGGCCACTACCTGCCGCTGGCCACCATCTGCTGGTGCCTGGCGTTGTTCTACCTGGTCGGCAACCTCGAAGCGCTGGGCAAGTACGACGGGCTGCTCGGCTTGCCGCCGCTGGCCATCGGCGACTTCAGCTTCCAGAGCGAGCGGCGCATCTATCTGCTGATCTGGCTGGCCGCGCTGCTGGCTGCGCTCGGCGTCACGCGGCTGCTGGACTCGCGGCCCGGCCGCATCATGCGCGCGCTCAACAGCCATCGCGGCGGTGGCGCCACCATGCCCGAGGCCATGGGCGCATCGACCTTCCGCTACAAGCTGACGATGTTCGTCATCGCGGCGCTGCTGGCGTCCGTGTCGGGCTGGCTCTATGCCCACATGCAGCGCAGCGTGAACCCCTCGCCCTTCGGCATCAAGTTCGGCATCGAGTACCTGTTCATGGCCGTGCTCGGCGGCATCGGCACGGTGGGCGGCGCCTTCACCGGTGCCGCCCTCGTCAAGCTGGCGGAGGACCAGCTCAAGGTGTGGCTGCCACTGGTGTTCGGCGGCTCGGGCAACTACGAGATCATCGTCTTCGGTGTCGTGCTGGTGCTGGTGCTGCGCTTTGCGCCGGACGGCCTGTGGCCGTTGCTCTCGCGCTGGCTGCCGGCCCGGGCCAGGCGCGCCGTGAACGAGAGCGCGCCTGCCCTGAGCGCGCGCACGCACCCGGAGCGTGGCTCCCCGCTGCTTGGCGTGCGCGCCATCCGCAAGCAGTTCGGCGGCCTGGTGGCCGTCAACGACATCAGCTTTGCCATCCGCGCAGGCGACATCGTCGGCCTCATCGGCCCCAACGGCGCCGGCAAGAGCACCACCTTCAATCTCGTCTCCGGCGTCCTGCCGCTGACGTCGGGCGAGGTGGAGCTGCTGGGCCAGCGCGTGGACGGCCGCAGCAGCCGCGAGATCGCCCGCGCCGGCCTGAGCCGCACCTTCCAGCACGTCAAGCTGGTGCCCGACATGACGGTGCTCGAGAACGTCGCGTTGGGCACCTATCTGCGCACGAGCACCGGCACGGTCCGCGCCATGCTCGGCCTGAACGCCGCCGAGGAAGCCCAGGCGCTCGCCGAGGCCCTGCGCCAGCTGCGCCGCGTCGGCCTGGCCGAGCAGGCGCACGAGCTGGCGGGCAACCTGGCGCTCGGCCCGCAGCGCCTCGTCGAGATTGCCCGGGCGCTCGCCAGCGACCCGTCGCTGCTGCTGCTGGACGAGCCCGCCGCCGGCCTGCGCCACAAGGAGAAGGAAGCGCTGGCCGAGGTGCTGCGGCAGCTGAAGGCCGAGGGCCTGTCGTTGCTGCTTGTCGAGCACGACATGGACTTCGTCATGAAGCTCACCGACCGCATCGTCGTCATGGAGTTCGGCCGCTGGCTGATGGAAGGCACGCCGGCCGAGGTGCAGGCCAGCCCGGCGGTGCGGGCGGCCTACCTGGGGGCGGACGAATGAGTGCCCTGCTCGAAGTCGCCGACCTTTGCGCCGGCTACGGCCGCGCCGAGGTGCTGCATGGGTTGAGCTTCAGCGCTGCCGAGAAGAGTGTCGTCACCGTCATTGGCCCGAACGGCGCTGGCAAGTCCACGCTGCTCGGCGCGCTGATGGGACTGATCCCGTCACGCAGTTCCACGTTGCGCTTTGCCGGTGAAGACATCACCCGGCTGACGCTGGAAGAACGCGTCATGGCCGGCCTGGCGCTGGTGCCCGAGAAGCGCGAGCTGTTCGGCACGATGACGGTGGAAGACAACCTGCTGCTGGGCGGCTGGCGGCCCCGAAAGCTCGGCGACAAGCGCTGGCGTGACGGGCTGGAGGGCGTCTACACGCGCTTCCCCCGGCTGAAGGAGCGGCGCGCCCAGCAGGCCGGCACGCTGTCCGGCGGCGAACGCCAGATGCTGGCGCTGGGCCGCGCGCTGATGGGGCAGCCGAAGTTGCTGATGCTGGACGAACCCAGCCTCGGCCTGGCGCCGCTGATCGTCCGCGAGATCTTCACCATCGTCGATGCGCTGCGCGCCAGCGGCGTCGGCATCCTGCTCGTCGAACAGAACGCCCGCGCCGCACTGCGCGTGGCGGACCATGGCCATGTGCTGGAGACGGGCGAATTCGGATTGAGCGGGCCGGCGGATCAGCTGGCAGCGGATCCGCGAGTCATCGAGACGTATCTGGGCGCGGGCTGCAAGGAATGATCCCTGCCCGCCATCCGCAAGGCTGAGCGGGCCGACATCGCGAAGCGGACTATTGAAATCACCGTCGACGAACAGGCGCTGGTCTCGCGGCGGAGGCGAGCCAGCAAGCCCTGTCAGATCGGCCGCAGGAACAGCCCGAGGGTCAGCGCCGCGCCCAGCGTGACGATCGCGATGCGCAGGGCCTTTTCGTTGACGTGGTGCAGCGCCCAGGCGCCCGCCAGACCGCCGACGATGGCGCTGCCACCGAGCACGGCAGCCTGCAGCCAGTGCACCTCGGGCGACAGCACGAACAGGGCCACGGCCGACGCGTTCATGATGCCGGCCAGCACGTTCTTGGTGGCGCCGGCGTGGCGCGTGGGCATGCCGGCCACCGTCAATGCCGCCAGCATCAGGAAGCCGATGCCGCCGCCGAAGTAGCCGCCGTAGATCGCGATGAGGAACTGCATCGCCGCCGTCGCGGTCGAGCTGAGGTGCTGTCCCGCCGCCGGCGGCTTGCGGAAGAAGCTGCCCCAGGCGAACACGCTGGTGGCGAACAGCACCAGCCAGGGCACCAGGCGCGCGAACACGGAGGACGGTGTGTTGAGCAGCAGCCAGGCGCCCACCGCGCCGCCAAGCAGACTGAGGATGACGAGGGCGCGGAAGGACAGCGTCGGCGTGCCGACCACCAGGCGTCTGCCCGCCCAGCCGGAGGTGAGCTGCCCCGGGAACAGGGCCACCGTGGACGTGATGTTGGCCGCCAGCGGCGACATGCCCGACAGGATCAACGCCGGCAGCGTGACGAAGGAGCCGCCGCCGGCCAGCGAGTTCTGGAGGCCGGCCCACAGGCCGGCGAGCACGAGGAGTCCGAGGAGCATGGTCATGGGCAGCGTTTCAGGCGGCTGCGGCTGCAGTTGCGGCTGGTGCCCAGGCCAGCAGCAGATTGTTGGCCGGCATGGCGATGCGCTCGCGCAAGTGCAAGCCCGCCGCCGCGGCCTGCGCCGCCACATCGGCCAGGCGGCGGATGCCCCAGGCCGGATTGCGTGTGCGCAGGTCGGCGTCGAAGGCGGTGTTGCCGGGTGCCGTCGGCACGTCGTCTTCGAGGTAGGGCCCGTAGGTCAGCAGCAGGCCCTGTGGCGCCAAATGCCGCGCCGCGCCCTGCATCAGCCCCGCCGTGCAGGCCCAGGGTGCGATGTGGATCATGTTGGCGCAGAAGATCGCATCGACCTGCGGCGGCACGCCGGGCCAGTCGGCGTCGAGCACATTGAGCGCGAGCGGTGATCGCACGCGGTCCAGGCCTGTGCACCAGGCGGCGATGGAGGGCAGGGCGCCGGCATCGAAGTCGCTCGGCTGCCACTGCCAGCCCGGCAGCCCGGCGCTGAAGCAGGCCGCGTGCTGGCCGGTGCCGCTGGCAATCTCCAGCATCACGCCGGCAGCCGGCAGCAGGCGCTGCAGCTCGGCCAGGATGGGCGGGCCGTTGCGTTCGGAAGCGGGGCTGTGGCGGCGGGCGTCGGGCATGGGCCGGGATTGTGCGGTGCGGGCCCCATTCCCGTCAGGCGCCGAAAGAATGACTTGCGGCGCCCGCCGTTTCGCTGCGTCGCGCAGCTGGGCACAGTGGGCTCCGTCGTCTTCAAGGAGCCCCGCATGACCCTCAAGCTGTACCGCCACGCCCTGTCGGGCCACGCCCATCGCGCCGAGCTGGCGCTGTCGCTGCTCGGCCTGCCGCACGAGTTGGTCGACGTGGACCTTGCCGCCCGCGCGCACAAGACGCCCGAGTTCCTCGCGCGCCATCCCTTCGGCCAGTTGCCGCTGCTGGAAGACGATGGCCAGTGGGTCTGGGACAGCACGGCCATCCTCGTCTACCTGGCCAGCAAATACGACGCCGCCGGCCGCTGGCTGCCGCAGGACGCCGCCGGCCGCGCGGCGGTGCAGGCCTGGCTGTCGGTGGCGTCGGGGCCGATGGCCTTCGGCCCGGCAGCGGCGCGACTCGTCACGGTGTTCGGCGCGCCGTTCAACGCCGAGGAGGTCATCGCCCGCGCCCATGCGCTGTTCAAGGTCATGGAGGCCGAGCTCGCCCGCCGTCCCTTCCTCGTCGCCGAGCACGCCACGCTGGCCGACATCGCCGGCTACAGCTACGTTGCCAACGCGCCCGAAGGCAATGTGGACCTGGCGCCGTATCCGGCGCTGCGGGCCTGGCTGGCACGCGTCGAGGCGCTGCCGCGGTTCGTGCCCTTCAAGACATCATCTGCCGGCCTGCGCGCCGCGGCGTGACCGCCATGAGCACGCCCACACCCTTCCATCCCGGCGAGGTCGCGGTGCAGGCCCGCCTAGGCGTCGCCGAGCGCATGGCCGAGATCGGCAGCCGCGTCGTGCGCGACCACATGCCCGAGCAGCACCAGCAGTTCTACGAACAGCTGCCGCTGATGTTCGCCGGCAGCGTCGATCCTGCCGGCCGGCCCTGGGCCACGGTGCTGGTCGGCAAGCCGGGCTTCGTGCAGGCGCCGGATGCCTGGCATCTGACCTTCGATGCCGCGCCCATCCCGGGTGACCCGGCTGTCGCGGGGCTGACGGTCGGCGCGCCGCTGGGGCTGCTGGGCATCGAGCTGCACACGCGGCGGCGCAACCGCGTCAATGGCCAGCTGCAGGCGGCCGGCCCCGACGGCCTGCGGCTGCGCGTGCAACAGGCCGTGGGCAACTGCCCCCAGTACATCCAGGGCCGCGAGTTCGCCTGGGTGCGCGGCGCCGCCGACACCCGGCCGCGCGCCGTCGAGCGCGTGCTGCAGCTGGACGGCGGCACGGCAGCCTTCATCGCCGCGGCGGACACCTTGTTCGTCGCCACGCACAGCGCAGGCGTGGGAGCCGACGTGTCGCACCGCGGCGGGCCGGCGGGGTTCGTCAGGCTGGAGGGCGACCGCCAGCTGCTCGTGCCTGACTACTCCGGCAACCGCATGTTCATGACGCTGGGCAACCTGCAGCTGGACGGCCGGGCCGGGCTGCTGTTCATCGACTTCGAGCGCGGTGACCTGCTGACGCTGACCGGCCGCGCCGAGATCGTCTGGGGCGGCCCGGAGCTGGCCACGCTGCCGGGCGCTGAGCGCGCCTGGCGCTTTCATCTCGACGAGGGATGGTGGCTGCGCGACGCGCTGCCGCTGCGCTGGAAGTTCCGCGACTGGGCGCCGCAGAACCGTTAACGCAACGCCGGGTTGGCGCGCAGCGCGGCCACCGCGAGGTCGACAAACGCGCGCACCTTCTGCG
>SEEY01000168.1 GCA_004211235.1 Rubrivivax sp. | reverse complement strand
AGCCGGCACCGCGCTTCGAACTGACGGCCGAACTGCTGCAACTGGAGCAGCCGATGGTGCCGGCCGTCGGCGTGACCGTCGGCACGGCCGTGCGCTACACGCTGGTGGACAAGGCCAGCGGCAAAACGGTCTACCAGCGCCGCATTGCCAACACCGACGAAGCCGGTTTTACCGAGGCCATCGTGTCGCCATCCGAGCGGCTGCGCATCGCCAACGAGCGCGCGCTGCGCAGCAACATCAACCTGCTGCTGCGGGACTTGGTGACGCTCAGGCCCTGAGTTCATGGCGGCGGCGCCCGGCCGTCAACCACAACGCCAGCGCACAGACAAAGCCCAGCAGGCTGGCAAAGCCGAAGAAAGCCATCATCGGCGCATAGCCCGCCGGGTTGGCCGCACTGGCGCCGGCGCCGTCGTTGAGCCAGCCGGCCACCAGGTTGGCGCCGCTGACGCCGGCGTTCTGCGCCACCCACATCAGGCCGATGGCCGTGCCGAAACGGCTGGGCGCCACCAGCCGGCTGGCCATCGGCCACATGACCGCCGGCACCAGCGAGAAGCTGATGCCGATCAGCACGGTCGACAGCCACAGCGACCAGGACGTCAGCGCCAGCATCGCCAGCGCGAGCGGCAGCAGCAGCGCACCGAAGGCCAGGAAGGGCGCGTAGCGGCCCGCCCGGTCGCACAGCCAGCCGAAGGCGGGCGTCGCGAACACCGCGGCCAGGAAGACATAACTGTTCATCTCGCCGGCAGTGGCCAGGTCCAGCCCGTGCGCATGCTGGAAGTACTTGATCGAGAAGGTGCTGCGAAACGCCAGGATCACCGAATACCAGAGCACGCACAGCGCCAGCAGATACCAGTAGGCACGGCCGAAGTGCAGCAGGTCGCGCCACACCAGGCGCTCGGCCGTGTGGCCCTCACGGCCGGTCGGCAGCAGTCCCGCCTTGCGCGGCCCGCGGTCCAGCCACCAGTAGACGAGCGAGGCCGCCAGCGACGAGGCCGCGACCCAGGTGGCGATGACCAGCGGGGGCTGCCAGCCCTGGGCATAGGCGGTGGTGAACCAGCTCGGCGACATGTCGGCGCTGAAGGACCCCAGCCGGCCCACGGCCAGCACGACGGCCATTGCGAAGGCCAGGCCACGGCCGCCGAAATAGTCGGCCACCGCGGCCAGCGTGGCGATGCCGAAGGTCTCCGCGCCGATGCCGAACAGCAGCCGTCCGGCGGCCATGCCGGCGAAGTTCGGGCTGAAGGCCGTGAGCGCCGCGCCGGCCAGGCAGATGGCCGCCGTGACCAGCGCCATGCGCGCCGCGCCGAAGCGGTCCACCAGCACGCCGCCGACCAGGATCAGCACGATGTTGGGCAGGCTGTAGATGGCGTTCAGCATGCCGACCTGGCTGTCGCTGAAACCGCGCTGGCTCTGCAGCAGGTCGGCCACCGGGCCGACGGCGTCGTAGACGTAGTAGTTGCCGAACTGCGCGATGGCCACCAGCGCGCCAATCAGCCAGGCAATGCCGCGCGGCGGCTGCGCGCCGGCTGTCAAAGCTTGCGGTGGGCGAGGGCGGGCAGTTGCTGGCGCACCTGGGCCAGCCGCGCCGGGTCGATCAGCGCCGTGACGACGCCTTCGCCCTCCGGCAACTGGCCAAGCACCTCGCCCCAGGGGTCGACGATCATGCTGTGGCCCCAGGTGCGGCGGCCGTTCTCATGCCTGCCGCCCTGGGCCGGCGCGACGACATAACACTGGTTCTCGACGGCGCGGGCGCGCAGCAGCAGCTCCCAGTGCTTCTCGCCGGTGGTGTAGGTGAAGGCGGCCGGCACGGCGATCAGGTCGCAGGGGTTGTAGCTACGGAACAGCTCGGGAAAGCGCAGGTCGTAGCAGACCGACAGGCCGGTGCGCAGGCTGAGATCCGAGCCCTGGGCGTCGAACGTGGTCGGCTGGCTGCCGGCCTCCAGCACGCGCGCCTCGTCGTAGCTTTCGCGGCCGTTGTCGTAGGCGAACAGGTGGATCTTGTCGTAGCGCGCCACGACCTCGCCGGCGGGTGAGAACACGAGCGTGGTGTTGCGCACGCGGCCCGGCTGCTCCGCCTTGATGGGCAAGGTGCCGCCGATGAGCCAGAGCTTGAGATCCCGCGCGGCGCGGGACAGCATCGCCTGGATGGGGCCGTGCCCCAGCTCCTCGGCGATGGCCAGCTTGTCGGTGTCCTGGTGGCCCATCAGGCAGAAGTACTCGGGCAGCGCCGCGAGGTGGGCCCCTTGCGCAGCGGCCGATTCGAGCAGCCGGCTGGCGGCAATGAGGTTGGCGCCCAGGTCGGGGCCGGAGACCATCTGGACGGCGGCGATTCTCATGCCGGCAATGCTAGCGCCGACAGCGCTGGCATTGCGGCGGAAGTCACGGCCTACCCCTGTCGCCGCCCGCCTTGGCTTCGGTGACCGGATCCGGGCGCCGAAAATCGGCCTCCCATGCCGACTTCGACCTGCCTGCGACGCCAGCTGTTGGCGTTTCCTTTCGCGGCAGCCCTGACGCCCGGCCATGCCGCCGGCCCGCCGCTGACGCTGCGCCTGCCCAACCCCGATGCCTACAGCGCCCATGGCCAGTTCTTCATCGAGGTGCTGAAGCTGGCACTCGACAAGACCGCCGCCGGCGAGCCCGCGCCCACGCTGCTGCAATCGCCGCCCGACCTGCCCCGCGAGCGGCTGCGCCAGCTGCTGCAGGAAGGCCAGATCGACGTGATGTGGAGCACCACGACGCCGGAGCGCGAGGCCCAGGCGCTGCCGGTGCGCTTCAACCTGCTCAAGGGCACGAACGAGCTGCGCTTCCTGCTCGTGCGCGCCAGCGAGCTGCCCCGGCTGCGCTCCCTGCGCACGCTGCAAGGCCTGCGTGCACTGCGCGCCGGTGCCGGCACCTTCTGGAGCGACACGCAGATCCTGCGCGCCAACGGCTTCACCGTCGAGACGACCACGAAGTTCGAGTCGCTGTTCCTGATGCTCCAGGCCGGCCGCTTCGACTTCATCCCGCGCACCCGCGAGGAGATCGACGCGGAGCTGCAGCTCCGCGCCGGCATGGGCTTCGCCGAGCTGCCGGGTCTGGCGCTGCAGTACCGCCAGCCGCTGTACTTCTTCGTCTCGCGGCACCGGCCGCAGCTGGCCGAGCGGCTGCAGCGCGGCCTGGCGCTGGCAGCCGCCGACGGCAGCTTCGACGCGCTCTTCATGGCCGAGCCCGGCCTGAAGGTCGCGCTGGCGCGGCTGCGGGCCTACACAGGCCTGCGGCTGCAGCTGCGCGCGCTGGAAGCGCCAGCCCCGACAGCCAGCTAGGGTGCGCTCGCCGCCCTTGCGGGCGGCGCTTCGACGCGCTCGACCTTTTCCACCTTGGGGTCGTCCCAGCTGCCGGTGATGTGGAACTCGCGCGTGTTCGCCGCGGCCATCGGGCGGCTCAGGATGAGCTGGGCCAGGAAGGCGCCCAGAGCGATGGCCGGGTTGATCGCCGCATAGGCCAGCGAGGCGCCGCCGGCCGACACCTCGGGCACGACGACGACGCGCAGCTTCTGCGTCTCTGCCGCCAGGTCGGTGCTGCCGTCCACCAGCACGGCGGCCTGCAGGCCGCGGATGCGGATGTTGTCGCTGCGGGCCACGCCGGCGGCAATCTTGACGTCGCCGGTCACGCCGTCGAAGACGAAGCCCTCGGCGAACACATCGCGGAAATCCAGCAGGAAGCGGCGCGGCAGCGACTGCAGGCTCAGCACGCCCAGCAACCGCCCGACACCGGGCTCGGCCTTCAGGAAGGTGCCGGTATCCAGCTGCACGTTCAGCGCACCGGCCATGCTCGGGTAGTGGGGCGCCAGCGGCGAGCCGTCCCAGCCGACCTGGCCGGCCAGCACGCCCTTGCCGCCGCGCAGCACCGGGCTGTCCTTCTGGCCCTGGCCGAGGCGCTCCAGCAGCTTGCCGGCGTCATGGATGTCGAGCTTCCAGTCGAGCTGCGTGCGGCGCCGGGCGGTGTCGCCCTTGACGGCCGTCCACAGGCCGCTGGCGCTGAGCGTCGCGTCGGGCGACGTGATCTGCAGCCGGTCCAGCTTCCAGTCCCGTGCGGCGGCCGGGGCCTGCGCAAGCACCTCCAGCCGGCCCAGGCGCTTGCCGCGCAGTTCAAAGTCGTCGACCTCGATGTCCAGCGACGGCAGCGGGCTGCTCGACGCCGTGGCCTTGGCCGGATCGATGAGGTCGCTCACCGACTCGGCCTCCGAGCGCGGCAGCGACAGGCGCAGCAGCCGCGCCTGCACGGCGTCGACCTGGCCGTCGTGCACGCCGCGCAGCTCGATGCGGCCGGTGATCTGCTCGGCATCGACATTCAGGCGCCAGGTGGTGCCCTCCCGCGCGACGGTCGCCGAGACGCGGCCGAGCTGCCGGCCGCCCACCTTCAACGCCTGGCTGCGCAGGCCGATCTGGCTGGGCAGCAGGCCGGCGCCTTCGCCGCCCTCGCCACCGTTGCCGCCGTTGCCACCGTTGCCGCCACCGGCCACGCTGCCGCCCGCCAGTGCGCCGAGGCGCTGCTGCCAGGCATCCAGGTCGAGCGCGGCGACGTTGACCTGCAACAGCACGCCCTGCGGCGGCAGCGGCGGCAGCTTGTCCTGCACGGCCAGCGCGGCGCGCAGCACCTGCGAACTGCCACCGGAGACGTCGCGCTGCACCTGCGCCTGCAGCAGCGGCGCGTTGGCGGCGCCCACCTCCAGGCGGATCTCGTCGCGCCCGGCGGTGGTGGGCGACATCAGCAGGCGCAGCGGCAGCACCGCGTCGGCCTCCTTGCGCGCCGGCGCCGGCAGGTCCAGGGCCAGGCCCTGCAGATTGCTGGCGACGCTCAGCTCCGGGGCGCCGTCCTTCGGAATGGCGAGCTGAAAGCGGTAGGCCGCCTGGCCGCTGGCGGCCTGGGCCAGGCGCGTCACGGCGCCCAGCTCCGGCGTGCGGCGCAGGCCCTCGGCCGTGGCCTGGCCCTGCACGGCGAAGCGCATGCCGCCGTCGCGCTGCGTGCCGCCTTCGATGCCCGCGTCGCCGCCCAGCAGGCGCGCCGTCACGCCACCGAGCTGCAGGCCCTTGCGGTCGAAGTCGACGCGCCCGCGCACGCCGGCCAGCGGCGGCAGCTCCGGCCGCAGCTGCAGGTCCACGCCGCCGAGCTGCAGCTGGCCCTTCAGCGTCGACTGGCTGGTGTCGTCCAGCGGGATGTTCAGGCCCAGCTTCAGCCCGACCGGACCCTGGGCCGAGGTGGTGGCCAGCGCATGGCCCAGCCATTCGTCCAGCGGCGAGGCGCGCACGAAGCGCAGCAGGTCCGTGCCGGCACCGCGGCCGCTGCCGTCCAGCGCCAGCACGCGGCCGTGGTGCATGTCCTTGATGCCGCCGTTGACGCCGCTCAGTTCATAGCCCAGCACGCGGCCGCGGCCGTCCTTGATCTGCATGCCGGCGCGCTCGAAGACGAGCTCGGCGGCCACGCCCTCCAGCACCGGCCAGTTCGTGCCCACGTCGCTGTGCGGCACGTAGGCCAGCGTCACGCCCTGGGCCTGCGTGGAGACGCGGAAGATGCCATTGGCCTTCGGCCCGTCGAAGGGGAAATCGGCCAGCTCGCCGCGGATGCGCACCAGCGTGTTGCGCGCTTCGCCGGCCAGCAGCGCGCGGGCGAGGTAGCTGCGCGTGTTGGGCATGCTGGCCGGGATGTAGCGGGCCACGCGGGTGCCGTCCACGCGCTGCGGCACGCGGCCGGTCAGGTCGAGGAAGCCCGGTGTCGTGGCGCCGGCGGGCCGGCGCCAGGTGACGTCGAACTCGCCAGCCAGGTCGGGCGTCTGCAGCTGCAGGTCGCGCAGCTTGAGCTGCACCTCGCCGGCCGGCTTGCCGCCCGCCGTGCCGGTGCCGGAAGGGAGCTGCCACAGCATCTGCGTGGACAGCCGCGTGATCGGCAGCACCGGGTCCTCGAACAGACCCGGCAGTTCGATGTCACCGCCCTGCACACTCAGGCGGGCCGAGCCGCCGCGCTCGGTGGCGTCCAGCTCGATGCTGGCGCCGCGCACGCCGGGTCGGCCCGGGTGGCCCTCCTGCTCGGCCGCCTTGGCCGCCAGCGCCAGGCCGTCCAGCTGAGCCTTGACGCGATAGCTGCGCGGCGCCTCCAGCGCGCCCTGCCACTGGCCGTCCAGCGCTCGCAGCACGCCGCGCGGCTCCAGCTCGGTGAGCAGCTTGTGGGCGCGTTCGCCGAGCGGCAGGCGCTGCGCGATCTGGGCCATCAGCGCGAAGTCCAGCCGCTGCGCGTTCACGTCGCCGCCCAGCACCGTCTCTTCGCCGCTGGCGTTCCTGCCCAGCTGCAGGCTGACGCCCCAGTCCGAGCGCGGCCAGGCGACGTCGCCGCCGCTGTCCCGGCTGACGAAGCCCAGCTGGCGCGCCTGCAGGGTGAGCTTGTCCTTGGCGCGCGCCACGTCGAGCCGGCCCTCGATGTGTTCCAGGTCCAGCTCGGGCGCCGACTCCAGCAGCTTCAGCCGCACCGAGCGCAGCGCCAGGTCCAGCGTCGCGCTGACCGGCTCGCCGTCCTTGACCTGGCCCCAGGCGCGCACGGCGCCATCGCCTTCGCTGAGCTGGAAGGGCAGGTCGACATGCCGGCGCAGCTGACTCAGGTCGGCGCGCGGCAGCTCGGCATACACCTCGCCGCTCCAGTGCTGGAACTCGCCGGGCCGTTTCAGCAGGCTCTGCGTGAACTGGCCGCGCAGCGAGAAGCGCTGGCCCCAGTCGGCGGGCGGCGTTGCGTCCAGGCGCAGCTGGTGGCGGCGCAGGCCGTTGCGCAGGATGAAGTTCAGGTCGGACAGCTCCAGCGGCCGGGCGTCGGCGCGCCTTTCGTCGATCCATCGCACCCGCCCGCCGATCACGGCCAGTTCGGCCTGGCTGAACAGCCAGTCCAGGCCGGCTTCGGTGGTGCCGGTGTCGGCCTGGGCCGTGGCGTCCAGCCCCATGCCGCCGATGAAGAGGCGGCCGGCCGCGTCGCGGCGGATGGTCAGCTCCGGTTTGTCGACCAGCAGCTGCGAGAAACGCGGCTGCAGCACCACCAGCGAGTGGGCCGACAGCACCGCCGCGACGCGCGGCAGATGCAGCGCCGGCCGGCCGGCCGGGTCCAGCACCTGCACGTCGCCCAGCTCCATGCGCGGCATCCAGCCGCCGGATTCGACCGTGATGCGGCCGATGCGCAGCTCTACCCCCAGGGCCTTTGAGGCTTCCTTTTCCAGCCAGGGCCGCCACTCATCGGCCTGCGGGAGAATCACCCAGTGCAGGACCGACCACGCCACCACCACCAGCGCGCCGAACAGGGCCAGCGTCAACAGCGCCCAGCGCAGCAGCCGGCCGCACAGGCGGATGTGCCAGCCGGCGGCGCGGGAGCAATGGTGGAGGGCGGCCGAGAAGAAGGACGACACGTTGTCTTGAAAGCACCCGTGGGGCACGTGGGAACCGGCCGGCAGGCAATCTAGCACAGGGCCATGAGCCAAACATTTCCCGTTATTGCTGAACACAGCCGCTATGTGCAGCGGGTGCGCCGCCGCTATGCGGCCGAGCTGCCGCTGCTGCCGCCGGGCCTGCCCGACGGCGCCGTCATCGGCGCGCTGATCGACACGCTGCTGGCCGGCCGGCCGCTGGCCAGCGCGCT